>NZ_JAFMPN010000011.1 GCF_017351175.1 Desulfovibrio sp. Huiquan2017
GTTACCAGCAAAACTCGGGAGTGCCGACATGGTATTTTTGTCGCGCCCCGCCCCCCCAGCGCGGCGGCAGCCGCTCCCGTCCACGGACGTTTCTTGCATCCGGTGCGCAGTTTGTGTGCGCACGCCTCTGCTCACCTCAACGAATACATAGCAATTCTAAAAAGATACAAATGGCACATCCCATGCTTCTTCCTGCCTGAGAGCAAGGCCGAGCGGCCGGAACCAGAAACAGGCCGTGAGGCTGCAAGGAGGAATACGTCATGAAAAACGCCATATTGAAGACCGCCGCGTCATTGATGCTGCTGCTGACCCCGCTGGCGGGCTGCCAGACCACCCAGGCGCAAAGCGCCGCCGGAATCGGCACCCTGGCAGGCGCCACCCTCGGGGCCCTGACCTTCAAAAATAAGATTTCGGGCGCGGCCATCGGCGCTGGCGCGGGCCTACTCGTCGGCTACATCGTGGGCAACGAGATGGAAAAGGCCGACCAGGCGCAACTGGCCTCCACGCTGGAGTCCACCCCCTCGGGCTACACCGACAGATGGGTCAACCCCGACACCCGCACCCACTACGAGGCCATCCCCGAGCCGCCCCGGCAATACCGCGACGGCCGCGTGGAGCGCGACGTGACCATCAAGACCCACATGGCCGACGGCTCCTCGCAAACCGTCTACGCCAAGGCCTACCGCCAGCCCGACGGCTCCTGGCAACTCGTCCAGTAGGCGCGCGGCGCACGGCACAGGCAAAGGCGGGACTGTCGAAACGGTCCCGCCTTTTCTCGCATCCTGGCCCCTCGGCCCATCGAAAGAAAAATCGGAAGTTGCAAGCCGCTTCGCCGCGGGAATCGGGCGGGCTCAATAGGCTTGCCCCTTCCCGAGCCCCGCGCCCCATCGGGTGATCGCCGCGAACGGCGGGCCTAGCGGCGTTCGCTTGTGCCGAACAACCGGCCCAAGGCCCGGGGACGGAAACAGGCGGCACGGCGCTGAGCGTAGAGCAGGAGGCAACCGGCGAGCATGACGGCGTCGCGGAAAAAGGCCGGAAGCGGGCCGGAAGGAGCATTGTCCGTGTTCTTGGGAGTGCCGAAACAGCCGCAGTCCGCATCAAGGCCGAGATAAAGGGCATACAGCAGGACGACCATGAACCCCAACAACTGTGCCACAACCATCGCCAGGGCCCCGCGCACGTCGAGGACGAGCCCCAGACCGGACAGGATCTCCACCACGGGGATGGCGTAGGACAGAAAGCCCGCCATTTTCCAAGTGACCAAACCGTATATGTTAATGGTCACGGCGAACCCTTCGGGGTTCATGAGCTTGAGGGTACCGGCGTAGACGAAGAGCAGGCCGAGGGTCACTCGGATCAAGGTGTAGAACGCTTTGGAGGCGAGCAGCGATTTCATGCGGGGCATCTCCCTTCGACCTGTCTTCAATGCGGCCGCTCGACCATAAAGAGTTCCGCTCCCAAGCGCAAATCCACGGTGACCGAGCCGGTTTCCACAAAAAAGTCTAGAAAAATTCAAGAATTACAATGAGAACGAATTGCAGTTTGTTGTGGTCAATAAAATTTCATGTGAAATGAGTATGATGGAATCTGTTTTTTCTTGTCGGAAAGCGATATTTCCGCTACTCCAATGAAAAACAACAAGGACCACAAGCACGTCAAGGGAGCATGTCATGACCGGCAAGAAAGTGTTGTCCGTGGCCGATATCGCCCGCGAGCTCGACCTGCCCGAATCCACGGTGCATTACTGGAAGAACCGCTTCGCTCAGCATCTGCCGAGTGTGGGGCGCGGTCGCCAGAAGCGCTTCAAGCCCGAAGCGGTGGAGATCTTTTCGACCATTTCCCGGCTGCTCAAGGAAGGACACACGGCCCGCGACGTCATGGACCAACTGTCCCAGGACTACCCATTGCAGGCGGATTCCGTGCCCGCCGCCACGAGCGGGACCGCGCCGGTCCAGGCCGCCGGGTCCATGGATCAGGTCATGGGCATGGCCGCGGCCATCGGGCTGGAGATCGCCCGGTCCGTGGGCGAGGGCATCCGCTCGGTGCTCGACGCCGAAAACACGACATCGCCCGACGTGGCCGACATCCGCACCGGGCTGGAGGAGACGGCCCTGCGCATCTCCGCCGCCATACAGGAGACCGAAACGCTCAAGGCCGAGAACCAGGAGCTCAAGGAAAAACTCGCGGTCATGGAGGCGGAAATGATCCGTTTGCGCAAAGATCGGCGTGAAATGGAAAAGTACCTGCTTGACAAGATCAAATCCGTATCTACTTAGAACGGGTTCCCGGGACGCCATTCCCGAACATACTCTCTCTATGAAAAAGTCCCGCCGGGTACGCGATGCCGTGCACCCGGCGGGCGCACGTCATCCCCTACGGAGGTACTTTTCATGGGCAAGAAAACCACCCACAAATTCAAGGCTGAAGTCAGCCAACTCCTCGATATCCTGGTGCACTCGTTGTACACCAACAAGGAAATCTTTCTCCGCGAGCTGATCTCCAACGCATCCGACGCACTGGAGAAGGCCCGCTTCAAGAGCCAGGCCGAGGGCGCCGAAGATGAACTGGCCCCGGAGATCCGCATCACCTGCGACGCGGACGCCAAGACCCTGACCGTGACCGACACCGGCATCGGCATGACCCGCGACGAGCTCATGAGCAACATCGGCACCATCGCCCACTCGGGCACGGCCGAATTGGCCAAGCTGGCCGAAGAAGGCAAGGAATCACTGGATTCGCTCATCGGCCGGTTCGGCGTGGGCTTCTATTCCGTATACATGGTTTCCGACAAGGTCGAGGTGACCACCCGGTCCATGGCCGAGGGGGCCAAGGCCCTTACCTGGACCTCGGACGGCCGCACCGACTACAAGTTGCAGGAACTGGACGAGGACCGCCCGCACGGCACCGAGATCAAGGTTCACCTGAAGGACGACGAGGCCTCCCAGTTCACCAACACGGCGCACATCAAGCAGGTGGTCAAGAAGCACTCCAACTTCATCAACTTCCCCATCTTCGTGGGCGACGAGCGGGTCAACACCATCCAGGCCCTGTGGCGTGAGCCCAAATTCCAGATCAAACCCGAGCAGTACGCCGAATTCTACAAATTCCTGACCTTCGACCCGGACGACCCCTTCGAGACCCTGCACACCTCGGTGGACGCGCCCGTGCAGTTCAACGCGCTGATGTTCATTCCGAAGCGCGGCGACGACCCGTTCGGCCTGGGCCGCGAGAACCGGGGACTGGACCTGTACGTGCGCCGGGTGCTCATTGAAAAACAGAACAAGGATCTGCTCCCTGAGTATCTGGGCTTCATCAAGGGCGTGGTGGACACCGAGGACCTGCCCCTGAACATTTCGCGCGAGACGTTGCAGGACAACCTGCTCATGCGCAAGATCAGCTCCACCCTGGTCAAGCAGGTGCTCGACCACCTGGCCAAGATGACCAAGGACGACGCCGACCGCTACGCCGAGTTCTGGCGCGCCCACGGCGAGCTGTTCAAGGCGGGCTACATGGACTTCCTGAACAAGGACAAGTTCGCCGGGCTGGTGCGTTTCAATTCCTCGGCCCTGGACGACGACACGGGGCTGACCTCGCTGGCCGACTACATATCCCGGGCCAAGGAAGACCAGAAGGAAATCTACTACGCCTACGGCCCGAGCCGCCAGGCGCTCGGCCTCTCTCCGCATCTGGAGGTCTTCCGGCGCAAGCACCTGGAGGTTCTGTATCTCTTCGAGCCCATCGACGAGTTCGTCATGGATGCCCTGCGCGAATATGAGGGCTATGCCCTGGTCTCGGCCGAGCACGCGGACATGGACAAGCTCGACAAGTTCGAAGACGTGGAAAAGGCCGAACGGCCCGAGGCCCTGTCCGACGAGCAGAAGACCGAGCTGGACCACCTGCTCAAGCGCATCAAGGACGTCCTCGGCGACGCCGTGACCGAGGTCAAGGCGTCCACCCGACTGTCCGAGTCTCCGGTCTGCCTGGCCAACCCGGACGGCAACGTGACCTCGTCCATGGACAAGATCATGCGCGTCATGAGCAAGGACACCTCCATCCCCAAGAAGGTCCTGGAGATCAACCCGGACCATCCGCTCATCCGCAACATGCTGACCATCCTGGAAAAGGACGAGAACGATCCATTCATCGAACAGGCCGCCCGGCAACTCTATGAATCGGCTCTGCTGCTGGAAGGCTACCTGACCGACCCCCACGCCCTGGTGGGCCGGGTTCAGGACCTGCTGACCAAATCGAGCGGCTGGTACGTGGCCGCCGAGAAGTAATTCCTGCACCTCTTCACAAAAACGAAACGGATTCGGGCAACCCCGAATCCGTTTTTTTTTGCGCCCGCGAACAAGGCATCCGGATAAAATTATAACGGGATAAATAAGCAATACATGGTATGCGAAGAGCAGGGATAACCTTCAACCATGAGGAGAGAAATCATGCCCAATATGGATTACCCCGGCCCTTGCCCCAGTTGTACCGGCATCGACGGCTGCCCGAACACGGCAGGCAAGGAAGCGGCCGTCGCCCATTATTGCAAGGGGCTCGAAATGGAGCTCAATGCCTGGAAGGCCCGGTTGTACGACGTCCTGGCCTCCGAGAAGAGCGGCGATTTGGCCGATGAAATCAATCTCATCAAGTCCCTGGTCAAGGAAATCGAGGCCATATCCTCGGACATGCTGGCGGCATGCCCGGCCAGCCTGGAAAGCCAGGAAGCGCGCATCGGCGGAAAGCTGGAAAAGCTGCGCGTACACTACACCAAGGCTTTGAACGTCCTGTCCCCCGGTTGGTTCGGCGGCTAGGCCTCAACGTCCCGCCCCCATCGGCCTCGACAAAGGGACATTGCACCTCCTAACGCGAAACGGCCGGTTCCGGAATGGTTCCGGGCCGGCCGTTTCCCCGTCTCCCCGCCCCCTCAGTATCCCAACCCCAGGAACTTGCGGCACAGATCGGTCGCATAGTGGTCGGTCATGCCGGAGATGTAGTCCAGAACGGCTATGGCCACCTTGTAGTGGCAGTCGGCGCCTTTGACGATCCGGTCCATATTGTCGGCTCCGAGCAGGCGGACGATCTTTTCCTTGTGGGTGGATTCCTCCCCGGTGCAGATGCGCGGGGCCTCCGCCATGATCTGATCCAGCAGCACGCTAATGGCGTTGCCCGCCCCGATCTCCAGAATCGCCTTGCGCCTGGAATAGAACAGGTCGTTGGAAAGTTCCTTGTAGGCGGAATGGATGATACGGCAGATGCCGTTCCGGGAAAATTCCATCAGGCTCGCCGTCGGATCCAGCGCCCCCGTCATGATGGCCTCGTGGTTGACGGTGAACAGGTCGATGATTTCTTCAGTGGCCAGGCCGATGAGCTTGGTCCGGATGATGCTGTTGCGCTGCCGGTAGTGCAGGCGGGCATATCTTTTATAGTCGGCCTTGCGGGGAGCCCATTCCAGGGCGGGAGCAAACTTCTTCAGCATGAAATCTTCCGGCACGATGCCCAGTTCGGTGGCATCCTCCATGTCGATGGTCCGGTAGCAGATGTCGTCCGCGGCCTCGGCCAGGAACGCGAGGGGATGGCGGGCGAAACGGTCCCCCAGGTCGATCAGGCCGAGCTTCTTCGCAACAGCGTGAACGAGCCGGGCCTCTGTCTGGAAAAAACTGAACTTGTCCTTGCCCGTATCGAAGGAGGAGGGCCAGGGATACTTGAGCGCGGCCCCGATGACCGCGTTGGTGGGGTTGAAACCGTCCTGGTAGAAGCCCGTGCTGAGCAGGATGCGGATGGCCATGGCGTTGCCGTCGAATCGGGTGAAGTCCGTGCGGCACTCGACCGCCAGCGACTGGATGGCTTCGGGGTGGCTCTGGAACCAGTTCTTGATGGCGGCTTCCCCGCTGTGTCCGAAGGGCGGGTTGCCGATGTCGTGGGCCATGCAGGCCGCCTGGACGATTTCCCCGATCGCGTCGGGCGGCGTGGCCATGGGCAATTCGCCGTTTTCCTGCAAGAACCTGCCGACGTGCATCCCCAGGCTCTTGCCGACGGAGGCCACCTCCAGGCTGTGGGTCAGCCTCGAATGGATGTGGTCGTTTTCATTGAGCGGATGGACCTGGGTCTTGCGGGCCAGCCTGCGGAAGGCGTCGCTGAAGGTGATCCGGTCGATATCTCTCTGGAACGGGCTGCGGACATCCCTGCCGGGCTTGTCGGGAGTCGGACGCGTGACGTCGAGCAATTTGTTCCAATCCATGCGGGGTGCGGAGCCCATGGGCGTTCCTCCGAAGACGGTATGCGGTTTGAGGGCCTTCCGCAGATCATCAGATTATCCCGCTGTGGTCAACCTCCCGGAGTAACGGAAAAAAACGGGAACGCCGCCCCCGTGCGCGCGGGCTGGGCAGGCGTGGCGGAAAAACGACAGGGCCGGGGCGGGAACAACGTCCCGCCCCGGCCCTGAGCACCGATGCGTTCACGATCAGAGCGTCGGGTCCATGGCCGAAGTCAGCAACTGGGCGATGTCCATGACGTCGGGCTCGTACCGTCCGGAGTTCACGGCCTCCTTGAGCCGGGCGATCTTGTCCGCCCGCTCCTCGGCGGTGTCCCGATGGCGGCCGGTGTCAACGTCGTCAAAGCCGTCGAACACGCGCTCGGTTTCCATGTGGGCCGCAGAGGATCTGCGGCAGTCTTCGTAAACCTTCATTAACCCCTCCCTGGGTTATTGAAGTCTGCGGGGAGGGCGCAAGCGCCCTTCCCCAAGGTCTCCCCTCATCCGCTGCGACAGCCTCGACCGCGTCCATGCGCCCGCGCCCTCCCGCAACCATGCGGATGCGTTTCCCTCCCCCCGGACACAACCCGGGAGAAACTTGGTTGCTACTCTTATCGGCCGCGGAGCGTGAATGCTTAGGGGCGGCAACCGGATTTTCCGGATTAATATTATTCTTTAATTCCAAATAGATATAGACCCGATATTTTACGTTGAGCCGGCCGCAACACCCCGCGCGCCAAGGATTTTATTCGGGTTTTGCCACGCCGCGCGGACTTGCCGGGCCGCCGGATCGTCACCCGTTCGCCATGACCTCAGCCCGCTCCCCGGGGCATGTTCCGTCTAGACTTTTTCGTGAAAAATAGTCATGGTTCGCATAACGGGTTGAACCTTTAGCGGAGGCGCACAATGAAATTGATTCGCTGATTCCCGGCCACGGGGACACGTCGTGAAAAAACCAGGAATCAACTCCAACCGCCGGACGGGGGATTATGGCCCAAAAGCATTTCGTCCTCGACACCAACGTCCTCATTGAAAATCCCAAATGCATCATCGCCCTGCGCAACGGGGTGGAAAACCAGATATACATCCCCTACACCGTCCTTGATGAACTGGACGGCCTGAAAAAAGACCCGCGTATCGGTCACATCGTCTCCCAGGCGGTGCGGGCCATCCTCGAAGACGACGCCGTCAACATCTTCCCCCCGGACTTCGCCATGACCCTGACGGACACGCTCATGGACGACAGGATTCTCAAGGAAATCCTGCATGTGGGACCGGAAGAGGCGACGCTGATCACCAATGACCGCATTCTCCAGATCAAGGCCAAGTGCTACGGCATTCCCAGCGAGGAATACCGCGATTCCGACCCGTTTCGGTCCGAGTCCCAGCGCTACACCGGATTCGTGGAAGACGGCGAGGAGCCGGTACGCAACAGTTTCCACTGGGAAAACGGCACACCCATCTTCCATGGACCGGACGGGCCCAAGGAGATCGGCTACACCCATGAAATATGGGGGGTGCGGCCACGCAGCGTGTACCAGAACCTGGCCCTCGAACTAATGTTGTGCGAGGGCATCGACCTGGTCTCCATCCAATCCGAGGCGGGCTACGGCAAGACCTTCCTCTCCCTGGCCGCCGCGCTGTACCTGATGCTGGAGCGCAAGGACAACCCCTACCGCAAGATCTACCTGGTCAAGCCGGTGGTGGAGATCGGAGCCAAGATGGGCTACCTGCCCGGCGACATCGAGGAGAAGATGCTGCCGTACATCAAGTACATCCAGGACCTGCTCATCAAGCTGCACGACATCCGGCCCTGCAATCGCATCTGGCTCGACCCGCAGAGCGATTCGTTCAAGTTCAACCCCAAGAAGTTCGAGGTCCAGCCCGTGGCCTTCCTGCGCGGCATGAACATCGAGAACGCGGTGGTCATCGTGGACGAGATGCAGAACTTGTCGCGCGGCGAGACCCGCGCCCTGCTGACCCGCATGGGCGAAGGGGTCAAATGTATCTGCCTGGGAGACACCCGGCAGGTGGACAATCCGTACCTCAACGAGTCCAACAACGGCCTGAACTGGACAGTCCGCAAGCTCAAGGGGTACAAGAACTATGCGCACATGGTCCTCAAGGGCGACCGCTCGCGCGGCCCCATCACGGACATCGTGCTGAAATCGAAACTGTAATCGGCCGGTTGCGGAGGCTTGTCCCCGCCCGGCATTGACGGGAGCATACATGCCCAGCCGGCGGTCCGCTTTCCCCCTCGCGGCGGGACTGATTCTTTTCTGCTTTGCACTGTTCGCTGCTCCGCTCGGCCCGGGCCGGGCGGAGGCTGCGGACATGGAGATGCTCGCCCCCATGCGGGCCGCCGCCTTCCCGTCGCTGGAATCGGCCATCCGCATCAAGGGGCCGCTGTATTTTTGCGGCGAATTCGTGCCCCTGCACCTGCCCGAGGTGCGTGAGCGGCTGGAAAAGGAACTCCTGCTCATGCTCTGGGACCGCGCCCAGGTCATCCTCTGGCTCAAGCGCACGGGCCGCTATTTCCCGCATATCGAAACCGTGTTTCGGGGCGCGGGCATGCCCGACGACCTCAAGTACGTCGCGGTCATCGAATCCGCGCTCAGACCCAAGGCGGGATCCGGCCGGGGGGCACGCGGCATCTGGCAGTTCATCGCTTCCACGGCGGGCAACTACGAGCTGACCGTGGACCGCTTCATCGACGAACGGCGCAACTTCTACTTCGCCACCCGGGCGGCCGCGTCCTACCTCAGGGACCTGCACGACCAGTTTAGTTCATGGACCCTGGCCTGCGCGGCCTACAACATGGGCGAGCAGGGGCTGGAAAAACGGATCAAAATGCAGGAGGTCCAGGACTATTACCACCTGCATCTGCCCGAGGAGACCCAGCGCTACGTGCTCCGGGCCATCGCGGCCAAGCTCATACTGACCGACCCGGCGCGCTACGGCTTCGACATGCATCCCGGGGACTACTACAAACCGCGCCGGTTCGACCGGGTCAAGCTGCGGGCCAAATACCCCACTCCGCTGACCCTGGTGGCCAAGGCGGCGGGCACCTACTACAAGGACATCCGGGACCTCAACCCCCAGATCTTGAGCGAAGTCATCCCGCCCGGCCAGCACGTCCTGTTCCTGCCCGAAGGCGCGGCCGGGGAGTTCGCCGAACGCTACCACCCGCTCATGGCCAAATACCGCGAGACCCTCAAGCCCGAGACCTACGTGGTCAAGCGGGGGGATTCCCTGACGGAAATCGCCAGGAGCCACGACATGACCCTATACCGCCTCTGCAAGCTGAACAAGTTGAGCACCCGGGCGACGATCCATCCGGGCCAGGAACTGCTGGTCCAGTAGCCGTCCGGCGCATGGTCACAAAAAAAAGCCGCCCCCAGGGCGGCTTTTCTCCTCGCGTCCCGTCCGATACAGGCGGGCTATCCGATGACCAATTCGCGGGGCATCTCGGGCATGCCACCGGACTGGCCGCACACGTACTCCGCCACCCGGGCGGCGTACCGGTTGATCTGGTCCAGCGGCCACCCCTTGAGACAACCGAGGACCAGGGCGGCGGTGAACGCATCTCCCGCCCCGATGGTATCGGCCACCTCCACGGGATTGCCGGGCAGGTCCGAGACCGCGTCGGGCGACAGCAGCAGGCTCCCTTCGGCCCCCCGAGTAAGGACCGCGAGGTCGAGCCCGTGCCGCTCCATGAGTGCGCGCAGGGCGGGCCGTTCACCCCGGGGGAGATCGAACAGCCGGGTCATGACGCCCAGTTCCATGTCGTTGATCTTGAGTATGTCCGCCGCGTCCAGGGACTCGGCGATGAGTTCGGGGGAATAGAAATCCTGACGCAGGTTGATGTCGAAGACCTTGAGTGCCTTGGTCGCCTCGGCCAGGAAGCGGTGGACGGCATGCCGAGAGATCCCGGCGCGCTGGGCCAGGGTGCCGAAACAGACGGCGTCCGCGTTGGAGGCCAGGGTCAGGGACGCGTCATCCAGGGTCAGGAAATCCCAGGCCACATCGTCCGGGAAGACGTAGGCGGCCACGCCGTGTTCATCCACGCGGACGTCCACCGTGCCCGTGGGATGGTCCGGGTCCAAGGTCACGGCGTCGATATTCAGGCCCAGACAGACGAGCAGGGACAGGACTTCGCGGCCCAGGTTGTCATCGCCGACCCGGGACACGGGCACTCCGACCCCGCCCAACACGTTGACGTGATAGGCGAAATTGGCGGGCGCTCCGCCCATCAGGCGGGTTTGCGGCAAAACGTCCCAAAGAATCTCCCCCAACCCCACGGCAAGTATCGGCTGCATGACTACCCCGCTTTTTCCACGATGCGTTTGAGGCGCTCCACGGCCCGCCCGCGCAAGGGCGAATCCGAGGACGCGGTCCGTTCCAGAAAGGCGATGAGATTGTCCAGGGCTTCCTCCGCCTGCGGATGGTCCGGACCAAGGGAGGCTTCATAGGCCGCGAATCCGCGCTCGAAACAGTCCAGGGCCTCCCCGGCCCGTCCCCGGCCGTCCAGGAACAGAGCCAGGTTGCACAGCGCCTGGCCGGTCTCGGGGTGGTCCTCGCCATAGGCGCGCTCCCGGATGGACAGGCTTTTGCGGAAATGAGCCTCGGCCTCGGGGGCCTTGCCCAGCCGCTCGAAAAGCAGCCCGGCCAGATTGTGGGCCGAAGCGGTCTCCGGGTGATGCTCGCCGTACAGGGCGGTGGTCAGCTCCAGGCTCGCCAGGACGTTGCGCAGACCGTCCTCGGGACGGTCCAAGGCATCCATGAGCAAGGCCAGATTATGCAGGCAGGAGGCGGCAGCCGGGCTGCGATCCTCGTCGGCCGCGCGGAGCACGGACAGGCACTCGTTCAGGGCGGCCTCGGCCCCGGCCAGGTCGCCGCGCGCCTGCCGGACCATGCCCAGTCCGTTCAGGACCGGAGCCGTGGCCGGGTTGTTTTCGGTAAAAATCTCGTGTTGCAAATCCAGGCAGGCCCGGAAGGTCGCCTCGGCCCGGGCGAGATCCCGCCCGGCCCAATAGACCATGGCCAGTCCTTCAAGATCGGCGGCAATGTCCGGGTGCCGGTCGCCCTTGACGGCCACGTCCACGGCCATGGCCGCTTCCAGAAGCTCCGAGGCTTCCCGATGGCGCTGCCGGAAATAGAGAGAAAAGCCAGTCTGGTGCAGGACCCGGTTCGCGGCGGCGGTGCGCACGTCGAGGTCGGCGGCCAGGCCGCGGCAGGCCAGGACATGGGGAAGGAGCCATTCGGTCAGGGCCCAGTTTCCCGGGTCCGCATCGGGCAGGATAAGGTTCAGGGCGTAGATGGCCCGTCCGGCCCATTCGGCGGCCAGGTCGCGGTCCAGGGAAGCGCGCAGGGCGTCGCGCACATCGGCGGGCAGGGCGAAGACCTGCCGGTCCGCGTCCGCGTCCACCAACCCCCGGTTGACCAGCGGGTCCATAATGGCCGTGGCCGCGAAGAACGCGGCGGCCGGGTTGACCAGGGCCGGATTGTGCGGGGTGCCGTCCACGGACAACGCGAAATCGTAGGGCAGGGGGGACTCGGCCAGCATGGCGGCCATGTACAGGGCCTCGGCTCCGCCGGGGGCCTCCCGCTCCACCTCTCGGATCAGTTCCAGGATGGTCTGTGCGTCGCGGGCGTCGTCTATGTCCGTCACAACATGCTCCTTGGTTGGGAATCCTGATCTGCCTATCCGGTTTGCCAGGGAAATTCAAGGCCATGCGCAAAAAAGGGCGCTGCCCGGATCGACCGGACAGCGCCCGAAAAGGCGGTCGGGGGCGTTCTATCGCTTGATCGAGATGAGCGTATTCAGGAGGGAGTCCGAGGTGGTGATGACCTTGGTGTTGGCCTGGTAGCCACGCTGGGTGACGATCATTGTGGCGAACTCCTTGGCCATGTCCACATTGCTTTCCTCCAGGGAATTCTGGCTGATGGTCCCGCGCCCCCGGTCCCCGGCCTGGCCGAGCATCGCCTCGCCCGAGGCGTCGGTGGCCACGAAGTTGGTCCCGCCGTCACGCTTGAGCCCCCACGGGCTGTTGAACTTGTACATGGCCACCCGATACATCTCCTCGGTCTGGCCGTTGCTGAAATGTCCGCTGAGAACGCCCTTCTCGTCCACGCTGACGGAATTGAGGTAGCCCCAGGCGTAGCCGTCCTGAAGACCGTACATGGTGGCGGAGGGCAGGCTCTTGCTGGTGGTCACGCGGGCGTCGCGGTTGATGGAGTCCATCCCGGGGAGCGAGGCCGCGTTGGTCCCCACGGCCGCCGCATTGCTCGCTCCGCCCGTGGACCACATCCCCGTGCTGGAATCTATCCCGAAGTCGTAGGAAATGGTCGAAGCCGCGCCCGTGGCGGCGCCGTTGCTGCCGAAGGTGTAGTTGAACTGCGGCTGGCCGTCCTCGCTGAATTCGGCCGGGACCCAGTCAGACGGATCGGTACTGCCCGCCGAGCCCGGGGTGAAGGCGGACATATCGACCAGCGCCCCATGATCGTCGAATGTCAGTACCCCCATGCCCGCCAGTCCGGCCGCCGAGGTGCCATAGGCTGCCGACCCGTCCGACCCCTCGGGCATGGCGATGAGGTATTCCCAATAGGTATAGCCAGGCACGGCGTTGGACAGGTTCGTGGTCTCCACCGGGTCGAAATAGACGGTCATCTCATAGCTGTTGCCGTCCGCGTCGAACACTTTCATGGGCGTGGAATACTGCGGCCCAGGTTCACCGAAGGTCGAACCGGCGTTGCTCTGGTTGGCGGCGTACGCCCCGAGCATGGCGAAGAACGGGTTATTGGGGTCGGAGATGCGGCTGGTCGCCGAGTGGTCCAGTTGGGTGATCACCTCCACCGAGGAGGTGGCGGACGGCTGGGAGCGAACCACACGGACGTTCTGGCCGTCCTCAACAATGTCCTCATAGGGCAATTGGACGTCAGAGACGCCGGAGGCCCACTGGCCGGTCTCCCGGTCGTAGGCGAAGCCCTGCAGGCGATACCCTTCGGCATTGACTAGATATGCTTGATTGTCGAAACGGAAATTTCCGGCCCGGGTGTAGTGCGACGCTCCCCGGACGTTCCCCGAGGGGTCGTTGATCCCAAAGAATCCGTCGCCCGAGATGGCCAGGTCCGTAGCCGCAGTGGACCCCGACAAGGGCCCGTCCGTAAAGATGCCCCGGATGGTCGACACGGCGACGCCCATGCCCATCTGGCTGACGCGCGCGGCGCCCGAATCGTACGTGGCGCTGCCCGTGGCCACCTGCTTGCTCATGAGGTCACCGAACAGGATGCCCGAGCGCTTGTAGCCGA
The DNA here is from genome assembly GCF_017351175.1 of Desulfovibrio sp. Huiquan2017. Classification (NCBI taxonomy): domain Bacteria; kingdom Pseudomonadati; phylum Thermodesulfobacteriota; class Desulfovibrionia; order Desulfovibrionales; family Desulfovibrionaceae; genus Desulfovibrio; species Desulfovibrio sp. Huiquan2017. The sequence continues at coordinate 13,556 of NZ_JAFMPN010000011.1, forward strand.
TGGTATCGACGTTGGCCAGGTTGTTGGCCAGGACCTGCATGCCCTGACTGTGCGCGATGACGCCTGTGGCACCCACGTACATGCTTCCGAAACTCATACTTCCTCCGATCCGGCGCGGGCCGGATTCGCGGGAACCGCCGGGATACCCATTCCCGGCAAGAAATTCCCAAGTCCTTCTCGAAAGCGTTAAAAGCAAAGGGTGTGCCATTGAAAAAACTCTATATCTCCGAACGGAAACCCCGGTCGCTCCCGGCACATCCTGCCGGGTGACGGGCGGAGCGCCCCGAGCCTCCTGGAGACGTCCCCGGCCGGAGCAAATGATCTTTCCCTTGCCAGACACCGACCGCACGCGTACGCTTACGTGGCTTTGCAATCAGAGTGACATCAAACGAAACCATGGAGATATAGTAATGAAACGGATTCTTCCCCTGCTCTTCGTCGCCGTCCTGGCCCTGGGCCTGAGCGCCTGCAACCAGGAGCCGTCGGTCAAGATCGGCATCGTGGACGAGGCCGCCGCCTTCAAGGACAACAAACTGGCCACCGAGGCCATGGCCCACCTTCAGGAGATGGGCAAGCCCTTGCAGGACAAGGCCGAGACCGCCTACAAGGCCATGCAGGCCGACCAGACCGAAGAGAATGTGGCCGCCTACAAGCTGGCCATGGGCGAGCTGCAGAACACCATGACCGCCGAACAGCAGCGTATCGTCGGCATGGTGGACGCCAAGTTCAACGAAGTCCTGGATACCTACCGCAAGGAAAAGGGCTTGAGCCTGATCCTGAGCAAGCAGGCCGTCATCGCGTCCGACGACGCCGTGGACATCACCAAGGACATCGTGGCCGCCATGAACAAGGTCACCATGGACTTCTCCCTGCCTGAAGCGCCCAAGGCCGAGGCTCCAGCTTCCACGCCTGAAGCTCCCAAGGCCGAGGCTCCGGCGGCTTCCACGACCGAGGCTCCCAAGGCTGAAACGCCCGCCCCGGCCGCCGAGGCGGACAAGGCTCCGGCCAAGACTGCGGAATAACCCCGCATCCGACCCGCGATAAAAAAAGGCCTGTCCACGAGTGGACAGGCCTTTCCCGTTTCCGGGTTCCGCTTCAGCCGTCGTCCCGGAAACGGATCATGAGCTCCCGGGCCCGCTCCAGATCCCCGATGAAGACGCCAAGCCTCTCGCGCATGACGTCCAGATTTCCGTCCCGACCGGCATATTCCATATCCAGAGCCAATCTTCCCAGGACATCCGCGCGAACCACGCCGCACATGCCCTTGAGAGAATGGGCCAGCTTGGTCCCCCTGGCCGCATCTTTCGCATTCAGCGCTTCGGTCAATTCAGCCACGCGCTTCGGGCAATCCTCAAGAAAGGCATCGACGAGTTCCCGGGCCAGCTCCTTGTCATGGGCCAGACTGGCCAGGAACTGGTCGATGTCGAACAAATCCCGCATGATGGTTCCCCCTTCGGTTCTGTTACAATGGTCAACCTACCACCCGAAATACAGCTTGAAAAGTGATTTCACCGAGCCTATGAGGTGAAAGGGAGGGCTGTGGCCCTTTAATCGCTCCTGAACGGCTGAAATCGCCGACTCTCGGCTCACATACAGGTACAGGACCCGCCGGACAGTCGCCGCCATCGGCCCCGGACAAAGGCGAACAAGATCTCCTGAAGGGTACGATCACGGCAGTTGCGAAGACAGCACCGGACCGCCTGCCGACGAAACCCCTCGGCCACCCGGCGGGCGTGGGATCCATGCGAACGCACCCAGACGTCGGATACGGGATCGGTGGAACGGATACGGGCATAGGCCTCCTCGCCGCCCAGGCCGCCCAACTGTGGAGCGGCTACCACCGAGGGCCGGGTCAGCAACAGGGTCCCGCGCCGTCCCAGGAACGAAAGTTTGGAATTGCCGCACAACAGCGCGCCGCACTCGGCGTCGCCGTAGCGGAAGACCAGGCCTGCGCCGGACGCACCCAGCCGCCGGATAGCCTGGAACACGGACGAAGCCGACAGGCGGCCCGCCGAGAGTCCCCCGGCGCAACCAGCCTCGTCCGGCTGCGGCAGACCGTTCAGGCACATGACCGGATGCCGGGGCACCAGGTGCTCCTCCAGCCGCCCGGTCTGGCGGAACCAGCGCACCCGGCCCCCGTCCCGGGCCAACAGCCCCTCGGCCGTCACGGCCAAAGCCAAAGTTCCAGCCATCTCCCGGGCCACCCCGTGGGAGGACACGGCCAACCCTTCGGCCCGACGGGCCAGCAGCCTGCCGCAGAGCACGGCCCATGCCCCGGGATCGTCCCCCCCGGCCTTGCCCAGGCCGTCCAGGCAGAGCGGCAGCAGCCCGCCGCCCCCCGGGCCCGCGGCCCGGGAAAGCAGCATTTCTGCGACCGAGGCAAGGGTGGATTTCGGCGTCAACGGCCGTGGACGGTCCGGCAACCCGCCCATGCACGCCGCCGCCCCAAGCAGGGCCAGCATCGCGCCCCCGCCGAGCGGCCCATCCCCCACCGGCGGCAGGGTGCCTGGCACGGGAAAGGAGGCTGCAACGGGCACGGGCCAGCCGCAACGGACCAGCCAATCCGGGAACCCGCCGTCGAACCCGCGCACGGCCGTAGCCAAGGCGCGCAGCCCCTCGGGCAGCCAATACTCGCTGACCGGATACCCGCTGCCCATGAGATCCAGGATGCCGCCCAGCCGCCCGGGCGATGCGGATGTGCACACCGCAGCCCGAATTCTGCCCACCCGCCGCTCACGCAGCAGCCGAGGCAACCCGCCGTTCAACCCGCCCCCGTCAAAAAGATAGGTCCCGCGTCTCGTGGACAGCAGGCAAGCCTCCCCGCGTTCCACGGGAAGTACTCTAAATGTCGTCGAATCCATTTGTATCCTTGATGAAATCAGATGTGTTTACCGCTTTTTCGACGACACTATATTCAAAGTGATATTCTATATCAAGAAATAATTTACAGCTTTAAAATCCTCCTGCCGCAACAGGCTGTTTTTCCTGGTCTCTCCTTTGACGCCCGCAAGGTTCAGGAGAAGCAAATGAAGAATATATCCAATAAAACAAGTATATTAATTAGCCAAGGTCCGTGTCTTGCATTGAAAAGACTTAGGCGTTGACAAGGTATTGGCCGGTCATTATATGCCACGGACTTAAAAACGACAACGGAGCAACCCTGTATGCGAATATTCTTCAACTACACCGTCACCCCGGTGCTGTGCGCAGCCTTGGTGATCATGGCGGTGGTGGTGGTGGTCAAGCAACAGAAGATCGACGATCTGTCCCACCGCCTGGAGCTGGCCCAAAAGACGGCCGACGCGCGCAAGATCATGGTCGAGGAGGCCCGCCTCCTGCAAAAGGCCAAAAACATGTCCCCGGTGCGTACGGTCACCGTGACCGCCTACAACCCCACTTCCGAACAATGCGACGACGACCCGCTCATCGCCGCATCCATGCGCAAGGTCCGTTCCGGGACCATCGCCGTGTCCCGCGACCTTTTCGACCAAGGCTGGGTTTTCGGCCGCAAGGTCCGCATCGAGGGTCTGGGCATCTTCGAGATCAACGACCTCATGAACAAGCGTTTCCACCAGCGCATCGACATCTTCATGTGGGACGAATCCCAAGCCAAGGAATTCGGCCGCAAGAACATCAAGGCGGCATTGCTCGACATCTAGTCGCCCCTGCCGCTGCGAAAAAAGGCCCCGTCACGGGGCCTTTTTTACGCCTTGAGCACAAGCGGCTTGCGGCTGCGGAGAGAACGAGTTGAAAGGCAAGCGCCCCGCTCGATATCGTATCGAGCGGGGCGCTTGCCTTTTATCCAGGAAACGCATCGTCAAAACCCGGAGCGCATCGGATGCACGGCACCCGACAGCGGCCCACTGCACCATGGGTAAGCTCGAAATAACGAGCCGCCCATCGCTAATCCAACCAATCGATCACGACGTTCTTCCGGGCCGGGATGCGCGGGTAGCGGTATTTCGGATAGCCGAGCATCAGGGCGGCGTACACCCCGTGGCCCTCGGGAATGCCCAGTTCCCTACGAATGTTGCAGCAACCCTCGGCAACCTCCATGAGAAACCCGGCCCAACAGGCGCCCAGGCCATGGGCGTGGGCCGCGAGTTCGAGATAGGCGGCGGCAAGGGCGCAGTCCTCGGCCGGGTTGAAGCCGTCCTCGGGGGCATGGGCCACGGCCACGTGGGGAGCGCCGTGCAGGATCTTGTCCACGCCGCGCGCCCAGTTCTTGACCACGCCGGGCATGATCGAATTGGTGGCCATGTAGTCCACGGTCATGCCCGCCAGGCGGCGGGTGGCCTGGGGCGTGCGGGTCACGATCCAGTGCGCGGGCTGGCCATTCTTGGCGCTGGGCGCGAAGGCGGACACGGCAAAAAGGTGGTTGAGAACGTCCTCGGGCACGGGCTTGTCCCGGTAGGTGCGAACCGAACGCCGCCCGGACAGGAACTGGTCGGCCTGGGCCGGGGACAGCTTGAGACCACGGTCCAACGGCGCGCACTGGGCCGGGGACAGGCCCGGGGTCACGGCGGGCATTTCGGGCAGGGTCACGGCCCCCACAGGACAGACGGCCACGCAGTGCCCGCAGTTGATGCAGGTTTTCCTGGCGGCGGGGCGGAGCTTGGGAAAGCCCTCGCGGTCTTCGACGATAAGGTCGAAGGGACATTCGTTCAGACACGCGCCGCAGCGCTTGCAGATATCCTTGTCGGCAAACATGTATGCTCCTCGGAGGGGCTGCCCGGCGGACCGGGGAAAATCGGGCGGAACCGGGCTACTTCCTCGCGGCCGCGGCAATGGCCGGAATGGCCTCGTACATGACCCCGCGCAGGGCCTCGGCCAGAATGTCGGCCTCGGAGGAATAGCCGGGCACGACCACGTCCTCCACTTCACTGATATACTTCTCGACGTGCACGGTCTCGCCGCCGCGCAAAACCTTGATGCGCACGGAGACGCGGCCCTTGTATGTGGTCATGCCGGTCTGGTTCAGGGACAATTCCAGGACCTCGCCGGTAACCACGGGATTGTCGTCGGGCGTGAGCGTGACGGTCCGGTACTTGGGCTTGCAACCGGCGTTCTCCAACTCGTCGAACAGGGCCCAGCCCACCCATTCGGCCACATCGGACAGGGACGTGATGGTCTGGTTGTCCGAGGTCTTGCCCAGGGCCACCGCAGGCCGCTTGTCCTCGAAGCGAAAGACCGTGATCTCGCCCGCACACGGGGAGTCGGTGGAAATCAGCGCGTACTTCAGCTTGATGGCGTTGCCGGCCGCGCACCCGGCGGTCAGCAGGGCCAGGGCCAGGGCCGAAAAGGCCAGCCGTTTCATATATGTCTTCATCAAAAGGTCTCCATCAGATTTCGTCGCCCTTGACGGGCGGTTCCCCGGCGGCCGGGGGCGTGTTGTCGTCCAGTTCGGATTCCATCCTGTCCAGGAGCTTGCGGGTCAGATCCATGAGCCGATCGAGATTCTCGGCCACAAAGCCCTTGGCCTTGGCGTCCAATTCCTCATCCGAAGGGGCCGGTTCACGGAGGGTTTCGCCCCCGTCCTTGCCGGACTCAAGCAGGGCGCGGATGTCCTCAAGGTTCCCGCGCACGCGGGCCAACTCCTCGCGAACCGCCTTGTCGCGCGCGGCCGCCTCCTGCTTCAGGGCCTTGACCTCGGCCTCCAGGGCGTCCACGCGGTCGGCATCGGGACCGGGACCGGTGCAGGCGAACAAGGCCAGCGCCAGGGCGAGTGCGGCCAATCGTTTCATGGGCGTCTCCTTCGCATGGTCTCCGATACCACATCCCATCACGGGCTGACAATGCGCAAGCGCGGCCCGCCCCGCCGGGAAAGGAGTTCCGCTTCTTGCCTTTCGTCTATAAATCCGTACAATGCCCTCATCCTGGATGCTTTTCTATCCTCAGAGAGATGACACCGGCAATGAACAAACTCCGCGCCCTGATCCTCCTCCTCGCCCTGGCCGTCCTGACGGCCGTCCCGGCCATGGCCTCCGACTACGTCCATAGCCCCCACCCCACCGGCTTTCGCGGCCTGACATGGGGTTCTTCCCCGTCCGAAGACAAAGGGCTGGTTCCGGTCCAGGAACCGGGCTTCGAAAACACCTATTTCAAACGCGACGAGCCCAAGACCTTCGGCAAGGCCGAGATCATGTCCGTGGCCTATTATTTCCACGAGGACAAGCTCTACCGCGTGGGCGTCGCCTTCAAGGGAAGGGTCAACCAATTCTTCCTCAAGGACATGCTCATGCAGCGCTACGGCGCGGGCCGGGGCATAGGCTTCCGCTACGGCTGGATGTGGCCCGATTTTTCCATCGAGCTGAATTACGACAACGACAAGGACAGCGGCAGCCTCTACTATACGTTTGAAGGCGCCCTGAAATAACCGCTCCCCCATGCCCACGGATCACCCCGCCGCCCCACGGCCCACGGCGCGCCACAAGGTCCTGTACGCCGCAAGCGTCCTGGCCTTGGCCGTGCTGCTGTGCGTCTGTTTCGGAGTGGTCTACACCCTGCGCCTGGACCCGGGCGGGAACTACGACAGGCTCATGCAGTTGGCCTACCTGTGCATGGTGGCCGGGTTTCTGGTCCTCGCGGCCCAGGGGCTGCTCGTATTCAAGAAAATCCTGGCCGGGATGAACCGGGATGCAGCCCGGGCGGACGATCTGGCCGAGCAGATGCAGCGCCTGGCGGTGCTGGACGGCCTGACCCAGGCCTACAACCGGGGCAAATTCGAAGAGGTCATGACCCGGGAGCTGGGCAACGTCCGGCGCTATGGGCTGGACCTGTCCGGGATCATGCTCGACGTGGACGAATTCCGGACCATCAACCAAACCCACGGCTATTCCGCCGGAGACCGCCTCCTGGCCAACCTGGCCCACTACCTGGAAGCGCAGATCAGGACCAACGACCTCCTTTTCCGCTGGCACGGCGGCAAATTCGTCATCCTCTGCCCGCACACGGATGTTGACCGGGCCGCCATCGTGGCCGAGAAGCTCCGCATGCTCGTAGGCCACAAGCTCTTCGGCGGCAAGATCCGCATGACCCTTTCCCTGGGCGTGGTCCAGGCCGAGGAGGAAGATACCACCACGGACTTCACCCAGCGGTTGCAATCGGGCCTGGCCGCATCCAAGAACGCCGGACGGGACAAAGTCACTGTGGTTCGGCCCCGAATGTTCCCGAACTGAGGCCGCCCCTCCGGGCCCCGCACGCGACGTCGCAAACAATCGTTTCGACCCATTTCCTTTTTTTCCATTTATACGCTATATGGAGAGTGCGATAGTCAGACACTCCGAACAGGATGACCCGCCGCCATGCCGCAGGACAAAAACACGCACTACCTCAAGTACGCCCCCATCAAGGTCCTTTTGCCCTCGGTCCTGATGCTTCTGCTCTTTACCGGTTCCATTTTCCTTTATCTCCTGCCGTCCGTGGAAACGACCCTGCTCGATGTCGAGAAGGAAAAGGTCGTGGAGATCACCGACACCGTGATCGGCACCCTAACGCACCTGAACGACATGGCCATGCGGGGCGAAATCTCCCTGGAATACGCCGAACGATTGGGCGCGGGTTTCGTCAAGGCCACCCGCTACGGCCCGAACGCCAAGGCCTACTTCTGGATCACGGACCTGACCCCCCGCATGATCATGCACCCCTACCGCCCGGAGCTGAACGGCCGGGACCTGACCGACTACCGCGACCGCGAGGGCAAGCGGATCTTCATGGAATTCGTTCGCGTGGCCAGGCGCACTCCGGACGCCTTCGTGAACTATTACTGGCAATGGCAGGACCAGCCCGACCGCATCGTCCGCAAGCTCTCGCACGTGCGCCTGTTCGCCCCATGGGGCTGGGTCCTCGGCACAGGACTGTACACCGACGAAGTGCAGACCGAAATCGGCGTGTACCGCGACCATGTGGCCCTGATCTTCCTCGGCATCCTTCTGTCCAGCGCCCTGCTTTCGCTGTACGTCATCCGGCAGGCGGGCATGACCGAGCGAAAGAAGATCCAGATCCAGGGACAACGGGAAAAGCTGGTCCGCGTGCTCCAGGAAAGCGAGGAGCGCTACCGGACCATCGCGGACTTCGGCTACGACTGGGAGATATGGATCGGCACGGACGGCGCGGTCCACTACTGCTCCCCGGCCTGCCAGCGGATTACCGGCCATCCGCCCGAGCGGTTCTTTGAAAGCCCCGGCCTGATCCGGGAAATCATCCTCAAGGACGACCTGGACGCCTGGGACGCCTATCTGGTGGAGGCCAATTCCGACCGGGGCGCTCCGCTGGACTTCCGCATCCTGACCGCCGACGGAAAGACCCGCTGGCTCGGCGCGGTCGGCCGGGCCGTGTCCGGCATCGGCGGCAAGCCGCTGGGCATGCGCCTGAGCTTCCGCGACATCACCGATCGCAAGGCCATGGAAGAGCAGCTCCGCCACCAGGCCCTGCACGATCCCCTGACCAACCTGGCCAACCGGACCCTGTGCCTGGACCGGCTGGGCCAGGCCATGCGAAGGGCCAAACGGCGCGAGAACTATTTCTTCGCGGTCGTCTTCCTGGACCTCGACCGCTTCAAGATCATCAACGATTCCCTGGGCCACCGCTTCGGCGACATGGTCCTGACCGAAACGGGCATCCGGCTGACCAGCGAAATGCGCGCCCTGGACACGGTCTCGCGATTCGGCGGCGACGAATTCGTCCTGCTCCTGGACGAGCTGTCCAGTCCGGGCGAGGCCATCCGCATCATCAAGCGCGTGCGCGAACGACTGTCCGAGCCGTTCCGCTTCAACGGCAACGAGGTCCAGACCACGGCCAGTTTCGGCATCGTCCTCAGCCCGGTGACGGACGGCAAGGCCGCCGATGTACTCCAGCACGCCAACATAGCCATGCACCGCGCAAAGGAGGCCGGACGCAACCGCTTCAAGGTCTTCACCGAACGCATGCTCGAAACGGCCGTGGATCAATTGACCCTGGAAAACGACATGCGCCGGGGGCTGGCCAACGACGAATTCCGCGTGGTTTATCAGCCGATCATGGATCTGGCCGGTTCGGACATCGTCGGCTTCGAGGCCCTGGCCCGTTGGGACCACCCGGACCGGGGAGCCATCCCGCCCGGCGAGTTCATCCCCATGGCCGAAGAGTCCGGGCTGATCATCCCGCTGGGCGAGTGGGTCCTGCAACAGGCCCTGCGCACCCTGGCCGGGTGGCGCAACGAAACCGAAGGCGTGGACGACATCTTCATGTCCGTGAACCTGTCGAGCAAACAGTTCGCACGCGTCGAGCTGGACAAGATTGTGGTCAAAACCCTGGATCGGTACGGGCTGCCGCCCTCCTGCCTCAAGCTCGAAATCACCGAGTCCTCCATCATGGGCAACCCCGAATCCTCCCTGCGCATCCTCAACCGGCTCAAGAAGGCCGGGGTGCACTTCTCCATCGACGACTTCGGCACGGGTTACTCCTCCCTGGCCCAACTCCAGCAACTGCCGGTGGACACCCTCAAGGTGGACCGGGCCTTCATCACGCGCATGCGCACCGACCCGGAGAACATGGAGATCGTCAGGGCGGTCATCGCTCTGGGGCACTCCCTGGACCTCAACGTGGTCGCCGAAGGCGTGGAAAACCCGGAACAGCTCTGCTCGTTGCTCAACCTGTCCTGCAACTGCGTCCAGGGCTTCTACTTCCACGAACCCATGAGCGCGGCCACGGCCCGGGAGCTGCTCAAGCAACGCACCACCGGGACCGCCGAACAAATCCGGCAAAAGATGGATGCGGCCAGGCGCGACTGCAAACCCGGGGAGTAGCCCGACGCGGACGCCCGACGCGAAAACGCCCTGCCCGGCAATGCCGGACAGGGCGTTTTCGTTCGGCCAACGCACGAACCGGGCGCGTCAGCGCGCGCCGCCCCCGCCCCTCGGGCCATACTTGTCCACAAACCAGCGTACCTGGCGGCAGACACCCATGAGCAGGTTGAACTCGTTGCGCTTCAAGTTGATCTTGCTGAAGAACCGGCGCACCGGGAGCATCCAGTAGTCCGGGTTGTCGTCCTTGAGGAAGTCGATGGCCAGCAGGGTTTCCTGGAGATTGGAGAACAGGGCTTCCTGTTCCTTGACCGTGGTCGGGCGCTCCTCGGGCGGGCCATCCGCCACGAGGGGGGCGGCCAGGGAGCGCTTGAAGCATTCGTACAGGACCACGACCACCGCTTGGGCCAGGTTCAGGGAAGTGCCCTCGCGATTGGTGGGGATGGTCATCAACCCGGAGCAAACGGCGGTCTCCTCGTTGGTCAGCCCCTTGTCCTCGGGACCGAAGACCACGGCCACCCGGCCGCCCGTGCGCAGCCGCTCGTCCACCACGTTCGCCAGGGTCTCGGGACTCATGATCCCCTTTCGCCAGCCCCCGGTGCGGGCCGTGGTGCCGAAAATCGCGGTGCAGCCCTCCACGGCCTGGGCCAGAGTGTCCACGATACGCGCCGACTCCAGGATGTGCCGGGCGTGGACCGTGGCCAGGGGCAGGGCCTTGTCCATATTGAAGTTGTACGGATCGACCACCACCAGACGGGACACGCCCATGTTCAGGCAGGCGCGGGCGGCGGAGCCGATATTCTCCGGGTATTTGGGGCGGAACAGGACCACCACGAGTTCATCCAGCATGGATACCCTCCTTGGGCATTGACGACGAGGCATGTACCACACCGGCCGGGGATGTCAAAACGCCCGTTGCGCGCCGCCGCAGGCGCCGGCCCCGCGTTCCCGGCCTCGGGGACATAAGAACTGGTTATGTAAAAGATAGTTAATTCAGGCAGAGAGAGCGGCATTACCGGAAAACGACATTGAATTATCCGTCATTCTGTGCGACAAGGGGATACCGGGTGGAATAGCCTTCCCCCGGGGGTGTGTCTTGCCGCCCACGCACTGCGGGGACGGTAAAAAGTTGCGGTCCTTATTAACTTCTGTGGTTCCTTAGGAGGAAACATGAAACGGATTTACATCCTGGTCTTTGCCCTTGCCCTAGTTTTCGGCATGTCTTTCGAAGCGCACGCCAAAAAACGCTATGTCTTCGGCGGCGGTCCGGCGGGCGGCACCTTCCAGATCGTCGCCAACGCCATCCAGGTCTTCGGTCCCATCAAAGACAATCCCGACTTTTCCATCAAGGCCCAGTCCTCGGGCGGCTCCACCGAGAACCTGCGCACGGTCAATGCGGGCCGTTGCGCCTTCGGCACCGTGTACGCGGGCGAGGTCTATCTCGGCCGTAACGGCAAGTTGACCGGCGATCCGAACAAGTACGAGAACATCCTGACCGTGGGCTATCTCTATGGCGCGCCCGCCCAGTTGGTCGTCCGCAAGGGGTCGGGCATCGCCTCTGCCAAGGACCTGGCCGGGAAAAAAGTCGGCGTGGGCAACGCCGGTTCCGGCGCGTTCGCCAACTGCGAACGGTTCTTCACCCACCTGGGCATCTGGGACAAGATCGAGCGCAACGCCATGGGCTACAACGACGCGGCCCAGGCCTTCGGCAACGAGCAGCTCGACGCCTTCTGGCTGCTGACCGCCTACCCGTCCGGGGCCGTCATCATGGCCGCCCAGACCAACGACATCGACCTGGTGGACGTCGGGGCGGATGCCGAGAACTCCGGCTATTACGCGGCCTACCCCTACTTCGGCAAGCTGACCATCCCGGCGGGCACCTACCGCGGGGTGGATCACGACACCCCCTCTTTCTTCGATTCCGCGCTGCTCGTGGCCAACGCCGACGTGCCCGCCGAGGACGTCTATCAACTCCTCAAGGCCGTCTGGTCCGAAGCGGGCCTGAAGCACATGGTCGAACAGAAGAAGACGTTCAAGGCCATGAGCGTGGCCGACGGCCTCAAGGGCATAAACCCGGCCGCCACGCCCCTGCACCCCGGTGCGGTGAAGTTCTGGAAGGAAATGGGCGTCCTGAAGTAGGCCCCCGCTCCCGACATCGTGCACGGGCGGGCCGCACGGTCCGCCCGCATCGCGCGCCCGGCGGACTCCGATCCCGCCCGCCGGGCCGCGCGCATGAAACCGATCCGCCTCGCTCGGCCCGGCCGATCTCCCGCCATGGGCGTTCGCCGCCCGGTCCGTCTCCGCGGCGCGGCACATTTTCAACCGCTGTCCCGGCGGGACAGCCGAGAGCGCGCAATGTACGACAAATTAAACAGATTCGAACAATACCTCTTCGACTTCCTGTCGGTGGCCATGGTCCTGTTCTATTCCTGGTCGGCCATCTTCGAACCGGCGGCGACCCAGTTCCACCGGGGCATATACGTGATCATCACGTACATCCTCGTCTTTCTCCTGAACAAGTCCAGAAGCAGGATCATGCGGGCCGTGGACTACCTGCTCATGCTCGCATCCCTCGTCTCGGTGGGGTATTGGATCCTCAATTTCGAGGCCATCAATTACCGCACGGGCATGGAGAACGGCATGGACAAGACCATGGCCATGATCGGCGTGCTGCTGGGCATCGAGCTGGCCCGTCGGGTGGTCGGCAACATCTTCGTCGTCATCGGCGTCCTCATGCTCCTGTTCGGCATGTACGGCGCGCACATGCCCGAGCTCATCGCCCACGCGGGCGCGAGCTTTCCGGACTTGTGCACCTCCATCTTCTACCGTTCGGACGGCGTGTTCGGCATCATGGCCAACGTGCTGGCCACCTACATCATCCTGTTCGTGCTCTTCGGGGCCTTCCTGGAAAAGTGCGGGGCTCAGCGGTTTTTCATCGACTTCCCCCTGGCCGCCGTGGGCCACAAGATAGGCGGCCCGGCCAAGGTCTCGGTCATCGCCTCGGGGCTGTTCGGGTCCATCTCGGGCTCGGCCATCGCCAACACCGTGTCCACCGGCACCTTCACCATCCCGATGATGAAAAAAGCGGGATTCAAGCCCCACGTGGCGGGCGGCATCGAACCCGCCGCATCCATCGGCGGCATGTTCATGCCCCCGATCATGGGCGCGGGCGGTTTCATCATGGCCGAAATGACCGGCCTGCCCTATTCCCACATCATGCTCGTGGCCATCTTCCCGGCCCTCATGTATTTCTTCTCGGTCTTCGTCATGGTCCATTACGAGGCCAAGAAGAACAACATCGTCGGTGAGCGCCACAAGGCCGGGGCCATGGACATCCTGCGCAAGGAGTGGCCCTACACCCTGCCGCTCATCCTGATCACCATCTTCATGCTCGCGGGCTACTCGCCCGGCTATTCGGCCATCGTCGGCCTGGCCGCCTGCATCGGGCTGTCCTTCAAGGACGAAGGGCGGCGCATCGACCCGACCCTGCTCCTGGTCATGGCCTTCATGGTCCTCTGCCCCTGGGTGGTCAAACTCGTCGGCAAGGCCGCGGGGCCCGAGGCAGTGACCGAGGTCAAGCCATACCTGTCCGGCCGCATCCTGTTGCTCTACGGCCTCATCGCGGCGGCCGCGCTCTACGTCTGGCGAGGACAGACCCCGGCAGGACTCAAATCCGAACTGGGGGCGTTCGTGGCCGCCTCGCGCGAAGGAACCATCAATTCCCTGAAAATCGGGGCCACCGTAGGCGTCATCGGCGTCATCATCGGCGTGCTGACCTACTCCGGCCTGGTCCTGACCTTTGCCGACATCGTCATCGAACTGGCCCACGGCAACCTGATCCTGACCATCCTGCTCATCGCCCTGGCCTCGCTGGTGCTCGGCATGGGCGTGCCCGTCACCGCCGCTTACCTGATCACCGCCGTGGTCGCGGTCCCGGCCCTGACCCACCTGGGCGTCAACGAAGTGGCCGCGCACATGATCGTCTACTGGCTTTCGCAGGACTCCAACATCACCCCGCCGGTGTGCATCGCCGCCTTCGCAGGCGCGACCATCGCCGGGGCCAATATGTGGCGCACCGCCTTCACCTCGTTCAAATTCGCCAAGTTCCTCTATCTCGCCCCGTTCCTCTTCGCCTATGTCCCGGCCTTCTCCCTGGACGCGCCCACCCGCGACATCATCCTCTGGTTCAGCGCCATCACCGTGGTCGTGTTCGCCTACGCCTGGTTCCTCAGCTTCATCTGGATCAAGCCGCTCAAGCGCTTCCTCGGCCTGACCCCGGCCTGAGCCGACGATTAGGGGACGGGGAGTGGCCGGCCGCTCCCCGTCCCCCTCGCACGCGATACTCTCAAGACATTATAATCTGCGGGGCAGGGGCGGTCTTCGTTGTCTTGACGGACGTCATGTGGCAAGAACTCGAACATCCGGACGCCGCCGCCCGGCGCGGCGCGAATCCACCGGCCCCGGAGGTTCAATGCCCCGCTTGTTTCCCGTTCTGTACCTGCTGTGCGGCCTGGCCGCCGCAGCCTTGGGCTGTACCTCGGAAAAACCGAACGACGCTCGCGCCACGCCTGCTTCGACTTCGGCCTCCCCTCAAGTGCTGATCATGAACGGCGGCCCGCACGGGGGCACCTTCAATGCCTTCACCGACAAGATGGCGGAGATGATCACCCGCGACGCGCCCTCCCTGCACGTGCAGGTCCGGCGGTCGAACGGCTCCAAGGACAACCTCCTGGCCCTATGCGCGAACCGGGCGGACATGGCCATTGTCAATGCGAGCGACGCCTTTCTGGGACGCACGGGCGCCCTGCTCTGCGCCAACAAGAAATACGCCGACGCCCGAAGCATGGCCTTCCTGTACAGGGCGCCGGCCCAGTTGGTGGTGCGCTCGGACTCGGGCTTCCACACGGTCCTCGACCTGCGTGGCAAGACCATTGCCGTGGGCAATTCCGGTTCGGGCGCGGCCCTGGCGGCCGAACGATTCTTCCGCCACCTCAAGCTCCGGGGGAAGTTGACGGTCCTGCACAAGGGATACGACGAGTCCTTCGCCGACCTCGCCTCGGGCGCAGTTGACGGGGTCTGGACCCTGACGAGCGCTCCCAATACGACGATCATGGAGGTGGCACGCAACCAGCCGGTACACCTGATGAATCTGCACGAAGCGGCCGTGGTCTCGGGGTTCTACCAACTCTATCCCTTCTATTCGCGGGCGACCATCCCGGCCGGGACCTATGTGGGCCAGGACGACCCAGTGCAGACCTTCCAGGACGCAGCCCTATGGTGCGCCCGCGCGGGGCTGGACGCCCAGGCCGTGTACGACAGCCTCGAGGCCGTATTCACCCAGCCCCGGCTCGACGAACTGCGCGCCATCCACGGCGCGTCCCGGGACATGGGCCCGCAGACCGCCGTCAACAACCTGCCCATCCCCCTGCATCCCGGTGCGGTCCGCTTCTGGGCCGAACGCGGCGTGCCCATCCCGGCCATCCTCATGCCCTAGGGCGTCTCTGCCCCCTCAAGACGAAAAACAGCCCAACCGGCCTGTTTGACCGAGCGCTCAACCAACAGGCCGCCAAGGATACGCAACCCCTTGCCATGTAAGGATGGATACTGCTTGACTGTAATTGAAAAACCTTCGTACCGTTGGTCATCTGTATTGCGGTCACACCAGTCTGCCGGAAAGGTTGCCGATCACGAGCCGCAACGGGCCGCGTTCCATTTCCCGCCCCAAAACGACTGGCCATAACTGAAGGAGGCCTCATCATGGCACTGTTCACCAAGGAAGAAGCGCTCAACTACCACTCCAGCAAACGCAAGGGCAAACTGGAGGTCGTTTCCATCAAGCCATGCAGGAATCAGAAGGACCTGTCCATGGCTTACAGCCCCGGCGTGGCCGAAGCCTGCCGCGCCATCCACGCGGACACGGAAAAGGTCTACGACTACACCAACAAGGGCAATCTGGTGGCGGTGGTCTCCAACGGCACCGCCGTGCTCGGCCTGGGCAACATCGGTCCCGAAGCGGGCAAGCCGGTCATGGAGGGCAAGGGCGTCCTGTTCAAGATCTTTTCCGACATCGATGTCTACGACCTGAACATCGCGGCCAAGACCCCGGACGAGGTGGTCGCCTTCTGCAAACTGCTGGAGCCCACCTTCGGCGGCATCAACCTGGAAGACATCAAGGCCCCCGAGTGCTTCGAGATCGAGACCCGCCTGAAAAAGGAAATGGGCATCCCGGTCTTCCACGACGACCAGCACGGCACGGCCATCATCTCGGCCGCGGGCATCATCAACGCCCTGGAAATCTCCGGCAAGAAGATCGACGAGATCAAGATCGTGGTCTCGGGCGCGGGCGCGGCGGCCATCGCCTGCTCCAACCTCTACGTGCACATGGGCGTCAAGCGCGAGAACATCTTCATGTTCGATTCGCGGGGCCTGATCCACGCCGGACGCGACGGGCTGAACGAATTCAAAAAGGCCTACGCCCAGGCCGAAAACAAGGGGTCGCTGGCCGACTGCATGGCCGGAGCCGACATGTTCCTGGGGCTGTCCGTCAAAGATGCCATCAACCAGGACATGGTCAAGACCATGGCCGACAACGCCATCATCTTCGCCTGCGCAAACCCGGACCCGGAAATTACCTACGACGCGGTCAAGCAGGTGCGCCCGGACATCATCATGGGTACCGGCCGGTCCGATTTCCCCAACCAGGTCAACAACGTGCTCGGCTTCCCGTTCATCTTCCGGGGCGCACTCGACTGCCGGGCCAAGACCATCAACGAGGAAATGAAAATCGCCGCCGCCGACGCCCTGGCCCGCCTGGCCAAGGAGCCGGTCTCCAAGGATATCTGCGAGGCCTTCGGCGTGGACAAGCTCGAATTCGGCATCGACTACATCATCCCCAAACCGCTGGACCCGCGCGTGCTCACATGGCTCGCCCCGGCCGTGGCCAAGGCCGCCATGGAAACCGGCGTTGCCCAAATCGAACTGGACCTCGACCAGTACGTCAAAAGCCTGGAAGCCCGCATGAAGGCCTCCAAGGCCCGCACCAAGCTCGTGGTCGACTCCTTCGGCTACGATTTCTAGGCAGCCCCACCCACAGACATAAAAAGGCCGGGCATGCGCCCGGCTTTTTTTTGACCCGGAAGGAGCGTCCGTCTTGATCAAGGCCCGGCTTCGGGGGTAGGGAGGAAATACCGGCACGGAGGCCGGATACGCCGCATCCGTCCGCCGAAAGGCCCGCAACTCGAAAGAGGAGAAATAGCATGGAACGGAAAGAAATTTTCAACATCATCCGGGCAGGGCTCACCTCGGAAACGGCATTGGACTGGGAGGCCATCTCCCCGGAAACCGAGTTGGCCGAAGAACTCCTCCCCGAATCGCTGGAGCGGTTCAAGTATCTGCTGGCCTTGGAGGAAGAGTTCAACATCGAGGTCAGGGACGAGGACGCCGAGTCTTGGCGCACCATCAACGACGTTATCGACTACCTCGAACAGCATGTGCCCTAGACGATGAGCCAGGCGGTTCCGCCCCCCGATATCGTCACCGGCGCGGGACCTCCCTTTCCCCTTGGGAAAAAATTCGGGAATACGCTTGAAGCGAATGCGTCTTTTTGAAGCATTCCTTACGGCGCGTTGCGCGAGGAAGCGTTGTCGTCTATGCTCCCGGCATGGACGAAATCACCCTCGACGATCTGCGGGAACTGACCGAGAAAAACGGTATCGACCCGGACCAACTATCGGCCATCGCCGAGGCTGACGGGCTGCCCGAAGACTTGCGCGCGGCCATGGCCGACATCCTCGGCGACCTGACCATTTTCGGCCAGGCGCTGGATGAAAAGGGCCGCTGAGCATGCCCAGGCTGTTCATCGGCATCGGATTGCCGGACGCTTACCGAAAAGCACTTTCCCCTCTGATAGCAAGTCTTTCCGAGCTTACCGATGCCAGCATCAACTGGTCCCGGCCAGGGACCTGGCACCTGACCCTGAAATTCCTGGGCGAGACCGACGAGACGCGCATTCCAGCCATCCGGAAGGCCCTGGCCGCCGTCGATTTCCCCGCCTTCCTCATGCAGCCCGGTACCGCCGGGGCGTTCCCTGACGCGAGACGCCCGAAGGTCCTCTGGCTCGGCCTGACCCAGGGGAGCGAATCCTGCGCCATCCTGGCCCAATCCATCGAGGACGCACTGGCCGGCATCGGTATCCCCCGCGAAAAAAAGCCCTTCCGTCCGCACCTGACCCTTGGCCGGGTGCGCAGGCCCGGGCCCGGCGACTGGAACGCGGTCCTCGACGCGGCGGGTGCCGCCGAATGGCCGCCCTTCACGGTAACTCGTTTCATCCTCTGGCAAAGCACCCTGGCCCCCGAGGGAGCCATCCACACACCCCTGGCCGAATTCCCCGCCCAATAATTCAACCACAACTTTAACAAACACCAAAACGCACGCCCCCACGAGGACGCGCGCCCTTGCCGCAGGCACACAAAAAGTTTGGGAAAGAGGAGGGATGGGGGTTCGGGGGAAGGGAGGGGAAAACCTTTTTCTCAAAAAGTTTTCCCCTCCCTTCCCCCGATTCGTCTTTACACGTCGATTTCCACGCCGATGGGGCAGTGGTCGGAGCCGAGGACGTCGGGTTCGATCCAGGCGCGGACGACCTTGTCCTTGAGTTCCTCGGACACAAAGAAGTAGTCGATACGCCATCCCGCGTTGTTCTTGCGGGCGTTGAAGCGGTAGGACCACCAGGAATAGTGGTGCGGGCCGTCCTCGAACAGCCGGAAGGTATCCACGTAACCGTGCTCGATGAACTTGTCGATCCAGGCGCGTTCCACGGGCAGGAAGCCGGACCGCTCACTGTTTGCCTTGGGGTTCTTGAGGTCGATTTCCCTGTGGGCGGTGTTGAAATCGCCGCCGACCACGATGGGCTTGGTCTTGCGCAGGCTTTCGGCGTGTTCGAGGAAGGTGTCGTAGAAGCCCATCTTGAAATCGAGGCGCTCGTCGGACATCTGGCCGTTGGGGAAATAGATGTTGAAGAGGTGGAAATCCGGGTATTCGAGGTGCAGCACGCGGCCCTCGTCGCGGAAGCGCTCGTCGGGCAGTCCGGTATCCCAGGCCAGGGGCTCGGGGTTGCTGAAGCAGGCCACGCCGGAATAGCCCTTCTTTTTCTTGGACCAGTTCCAATAGTGATTGGAAAAGGAGTCGGGTTCGCGCTCCTCCGGGGCGAGCTGATCCGGCTCGACCTTGGTCTCCTGAAGCATGACCACGTCGCCGCCGCAACCGTCCAGCCAGTCGCGGAAATCCTTCTTGAGCACGGCCCGGTAGCCGTTGACGTTCCAGGAATAGATGATCATTGGGCGTTCTCCTAGTGAAGAAGGGGAATCAGGAGGGGAATACCGCTTCGCGGCAAGGGTCGGATGACTTCGCCTCCGGCGGGCAAGGGCTCCCACCCTTGCATCCCATGTTGCGCCTTCGGCGCGGGCTGCCTTGTACTTCGCGCAGGGAAGACGGGATTTCCTCCCGTCTCCCAAAAAACGAAGGGGAACCGGCGCGGCCGATTCCCCTCATGCCGCGCGAACGGCGAAAACTAGTGCTCGTTGGGGGTGCTGATCTTGAGCATGACCAGCGCGGCGATGGTCAGGAACAGCCCCAGGAAAAACCAGAAATAACCCATCATGTTCGCATCCTCCACGTATGTAAGCAATTGTTGTTTTGCTCATAGCAGAAACCCGGCATGATGAAAAGCGCGGCGGCCCGGGGAATTTCCCCGGGCCGCCGTTTCATCTTGCGGAAAACGGCGGCTACGGTTCGATGGTCGAACCAAGGACCTTCAGGAAGGCGCGCATCCACTCGGGATGGGCGGGCCAGGCGGGGGCGGTAACAATGTTGCCGTCCACGCAGGCATTGGAGGCCGTGGCGTTGACCTCGCACCAAGTGGCCCCGGCGCCGTCGATGTCGGGCTTGACCGCGGGATACGCCGTGCAGGTCTTGCCCTTGATCACGTCGGCGGCGGTCAGGATCTGCGGACCGTGGCAGACGGCCGCGATGGGCTTGCCCGCCTTGGCGAAGTGCTGCACGCACTTGATTACGTCCGGGTTGAGGCGCAGGTATTCCGGGGCGCGGCCGCCGGGGAGGACCAGGGCGTCGTAGTCCTCGGCCTTGATCTCCTCGAAGGTGGTGGTCACCCCGAAATTGTGGCCCGGTTTCTCGGAGTAGGTCTGGTGCCCTTCGAAATCGTGCACAGCCGTGGCCACGAACTCGCCCGCTTTCTTGCCCGGGCAGACGGTGTGGACCGTATGCCCGACCATCAGGAGCATCTGATAGGGAACCATGGCCTCGTAATCTTCCACGAAGTCGCCGACCAGCATCAGTATTTTCTTGGCAGCCATTTTCTTCCTCCAGGGTAGAGTGTTACAGCTTCCGAAATCATAGCCCCACCCGGTATTTTGTCAACACGGTTTCGTGACAATCCCGCCCCCTTGCCGTAGAACCGCCCCATGAGCCGATTCGACGCCATCATCCTCGGAGCCGGGGCCTCGGGCCTGTGGTGCGCCATGACCGCCGGAGCGCGCGGACGCAAGGTCGCACTCCTCGACCACGGGGCCAAGACGGCCCGCAAGGTGCGCGTGTCCGGCGGAGGCAAATGCAACTTCACGAATCTGGACGTCTCGCCCTCGCACTACCTCTGCGCCAACCCTCACTTCGTGAAATCCGCCCTGGCCCGGCTCTCGCCGTGGGATGTGGTCGGTTTTCTGGGGGAACACGGCGTCACTTTTGAGGAGCGCGACCACGGCCAGCTCTTCACGCTCGAAGGCGCGGGCCGGGTGGCCGGAGCTCTGCAGGAGCGCTGCACGCGGACGGGCGTGGAATTTTTGATTGGACGGGAGATCGGACAGGTATCCGGCAACGGCCCGTTTTCCGTGGAGTTCGGCGGCGAGACCGTGACCGGCGACAGCCTGGTGCTGGCCCTGGGCGGCCCTTCCTGGCCGCAGGTCGGGGCCACGGACCTGGGCTTCCGGCTGGCCGGGCAATTCGGCCTCGCCCTCACCCCGACCCGGCCCGGCCTGGTGCCGCTGGTCTTTCCGAAAAAGCGGCAAGCCCTGTGCGCGGAGATGGCGGGCAACGCCCTGCCCGCCACAGTGGAAACGGGCGGCGCACGCTTCACCGATCCCCTGCTCTTCACCCACCGGGGCGTGTCCGGCCCGGCCGCACTCCAGGCATCCAGCTACTGGCGTGAGCACCAACTCGTGACCATCGACTTCCTGCCCGGCCTGCCGTTGGAGGATTTTCTCACCGAAAACCGCGCCTCCAACCAGCAGTTGCGCAACCTCCTGGCCCGCGTCCTGCCCAAACGGCTACCGCCCCTGCTCCTGGACGCCCCCCTGGCCGAGGCGCAGGTCAGCCAACTGTCCAAGGCGCAAATCGAGGCGGCCTGCGAGGCCATCCACCGCTTCGCCATCACCCCGTCCGGCACCGAGGGCTACGCCAAGGCCGAAGTCACGGTCGGCGGCGTGGACACGGCCCGCATCTCCTCCAAGACCATGGCGGCCCGCGACGTGCCCGGATTATATGTAATAGGGGAAACACTCGACGTGACCGGCCATTTAGGCGGCTTCAATTTGCATTGGGCGTTCGCGTCGGGTGCCGCTTGCGGAAGCGTCCTCTAAGGTTGCCGCCCAAAACCGTAAATCAAAACAGGTCTACCCGCTCATCAAAACAAGGGCCTTGATCAACTTGTTGTCGATCAAGGCCCTTGGCTTAAGCGGACGCTTTGAATGAAATCGGTTTAACTTGCCGCTAATACAAAACAGTTACGGCGGAAGAAACTCTTTTTGCCTTCTCTACGGCAGTCTCAACGTCGTCGGCAAGGGCCAAGGCAACGCCGAGACGACGGACTCCGGCGCATTCGCCTTTCCCGAAGATCAGAACCTTTGTATCCGCCTCACGAAGCGCGACGCCAAGGCCATCAAAGGCGGGCTTGACCGAGGTGCCGTTGGATAAAATCACACTCGAAGCGGCGGCTCCGTATTGCCGGATACCCGGAATAGGCAAGCCCAAAACAGCTCTCACATGCAAGGCGAATTCGCTTAAATCCTGAGAGATGACAGTGACCAGGCCGGTATCGTGAGGACGAGGGGACACTTCACTGAAGATGACATCACCATCTTTCACAAAGAGTTCAACCCCAAAAAGGCCACGTCCACCGAGAGCGTCCGTGATCTTGCGGGCATATTCCTGAGCCTTCGCAAGGGTCGCCTCGCTCATGGGTTGCGGCTGCCAGGACTCACGGTAATCCCCATTCTCCTGCCGGTGTCCGATCGGCTCGCAAAACGAGGTTCCATCAACGTGCCGCACGGTCAACAGGGTGATCTCGTAATCAAAGGGGATAAACTTTTCGATGATGACACGCCCTTCACCGGTACGGCCGCCGGACTGGGAATAATCCCAGGCCTTTTGGATATCAGCCTCGCTTTTCACCGTGGACTGCCCTTTTCCGGAAGAACTCATGATGGGTTTGACCACGCAGGGGATACCGATTTCAGCCACTGCCGCCCGGTATTCCTCTTCCGTATCGGCAAAGCGGTACGGCGAGGTGGTCAGGCCGACCTCCTCGGCGGCAAGACGCCGAATGCCTTCACGATCCATTGTCAGCTTCGTCGCCTTGGCGGTCGGGACGACATTGAATCCCTCTTCTTCCAGCTCGACCAAAGTAGACGTGGCAATAGCCTCGATCTCGGGCACAATATAGTCCGGCTTCTCTTCCGTAATGACCCGGCGAAGCGCGTCGCCATCCAACATGGACATGGTGTAAGAGCGGTGGGCCACCTGCATGGCAGGGGTATCTTCATAACGATCGACCACAATCGTCTCGATGCCGAGACGCTGCGCTTCGATCACAACTTCCTTGCCAAGCTCGCCGCCACCAAGGAGCATCATTTTCTTTGCCGATGCGGTTTTGGCCGTTCCCAATACTGTCATATCCAATCCCTCTGAATTGATTAAAATCAGGCGTTGCACAAAGAATGCTCTATGCCAAAATTTCCCCTAAATTGAAAGGATTTCCCCTTTCGATTTCCGGGGGGATACGGCTCATGGGACCAGACTGGCCATGGAAGACCCAATACAGCGTGAAAACCGTCCGCCGCCGAAGGCTACGCCAAGGCCGAGGTCACGGTCGACGGCGTGGATACGGCCCGCATCTCCTCCAAAACCATGGCGGCCCGCGATGTGCCCGGCGTAGAGATATTGGGCGGCTTCAATTTACATTGGGCGTTTGCGTCGGGCCAGACGTGGGGGGAAGCGTTGTAGAGTTGTTGGTCATAGCTTTGCACCAAACTCCGATACGAATTTCCACATAGCGACAGCATCATCGGTAATTGGCAAATTTTCAAAATAAAGGCCTTGATTGACACGTTGTCGATCTAGGCCCTTTCTCAGCTTAAAAGCGGACGCTTTGGAGCAAAAAACTTATTTGTTTAAAATATACTCCAGATGGATACAGCTCCCCCCAAAAATTTGTCCTTCCTACTCAAAATCGATTAGTTCAAGCCTCTCATATATGATATCGTGGTCATCCGGCTCAAGAGCCCACCTATACGCCGGGTGTACCTCCCATCCAAATCCGAAATCAACGAATCGTCCTGTGAGATATTTATTCTCTTCAAATGTTTTTCGCACGATCACACCATCCTTGTTCTTTCTTCGAGCCGTTAAAAAATTAATTTTATACAAGAAATAATGCAATTGCTCTGCAGTCGCGGGGTGATCCAAGCCATTCGAAAAGAAGAAAGGCTCTTTAGCCATTGCCATTTGAATCTTCGCTTCAACCTGATTCGTTGTGTACACATACGACTCCGAGTATTTGCGATTTTTTTTTGCTGATGGCTTAAGAGCAAAAAGCAGTCGCCGAATGTCTGGAAGCTCCGACTTAAATTCATTTTCAGCATCTTGGACTCTTTCAAGTGAGTAATCCTCAAAAATGGCCTGCAAATCTTCTGTAAGAATCTTGTCCCTATTTTTTTTGCGGGCATTTCTGGCAGCAAGAGTACAAATCATGACCAAATCTCTTGGTCTATTCCTGACCAACGACATCAGGATGCGATAGACAGGAGCATTTTCCCACTTACCGACTCCTTCGAAAGTCTGGGTCATAATTGGATTGAGGTAATTGGCCATCTGAGATTGATGCATTGCCATTAAGTCGACTTCCGATGCATCCCTACCAAAAAATGTTTCCACTCTTTTAACAAGCAGCGCAAGAATTTGATGCCTTTCCCATGTATACCAAATGACAGAACCGCCTATTTTATCGGTAGATTCATCTGATGTTCTAACAAGATAATACACATCAGATCGAAGTGATATCTTGAAATGGACATTGACCATCTCATTACTAATATCCCTAACTGCATTTAATAACGCAGAAATTCTTCTGATATCTTCTCGTTTGCCTTCCCACCCTCGATCAAGATCATCAATATAAACATTGACCCTCTTATTGCTTTCAAAGTTATCAAAAATTGCCTTCTTTGAACTGTCGACAATGTCATTTTTTCTTAACAGATCCAAAACACTTGATATTAACTTATTCGTTGGGAATGAGACTGTGGATATCTTTTCGACCTTGTCCTTGGCAAATTTTTTGATGATTTTGTCAGCGATTATGTCCTTTAACCCCTTATCCCAATCGCGAATGATACGTAAGAAATCTTCATAATTTTCTCCGATCCCCACTACATCGTTTGGCTGAATTTCTATGGGAAGAATTCCTTTGTCGACATCTTCAGCTGCCGCAATTTTGAACAATGCAGACTTGCCGATCCCTTTATGCCCGACCAAAACTCTAAGCTTTAAATCAGCAGCAACTTGTTCATAAATGTCATTCTTGAAGTAATACTCTTTCAATCTAGCGACATCTTCGTCTTCAGCCGCCTCATGGCCGAACATTTTTCGAATGTTTTCTTCTGAAAAGACATTCTTGATTTTTAACCTACCGGCCTTGGCTTCTTTTTGTAATTGTAAAAACGGGTTCGACATTGGGACCTCAAATTCAAAAGGATGAGTAATACGACAATATCCTCAGTGTATAATTTATCATCCCGAAACACATAAACCAAATAAATATCAGTTGTCTATACTTTATTAAGTAAGCTAAATCGCGTAGGGAAAAATCCACTGTGTGGAGATTTCGACCTCCCCTTGTTCTCAAATTTGCTCCTTTGGCCACTAATCAAAATTGGCGAGACACATGCTCTCAGGCTGTTGAAAGGTTCTTCTCAAACAACCCACCAAACTTGCCTTTTGATTTTTGCTACAGAACTTGCGACAGCAATGCCAGCAGTTCTGCGGTGACTTGCTAAAGAACAGGCCCTTGGGCAATTCCTTTACCCCCAGCTCAGGCAGAGAACCAATTAAAATAAACGGAATAAACCGACTCCTGTTTAAGGAGCGAGCTCGAAAAGCGGGTTGGGGAAAGAACTCCAACTAAAATCCAAAGCCCCTCATCTCCGTCGCCATTCCGCCTGCCCCCTCCCCCCCAAAAAACACCCCGCGATTTGCGCAAGGAAAACGCCGCACCATGATTCGATCATGGCACGGCGTTTGTCGTTTTTCTTGCGCAAATCGCAAACCGGCACGGCGAGGGGCGTTCGTACAAACCTCGCCGAAGGCGACATGGGGGGTCCAGGGGGCTTTGCTCCCTGGCGGGTGCAGGGCAGCGCCCTGCCCGTCGGAGACGCCCCTGCGGCGAGCAGCCGCCGGAGGCATCCCAACGCAATCACAAAACTATTTGTTGGCTTTCTCCCAAAACCCGGGCCACTGCTCCAACAGCT
The DNA here is from genome assembly GCF_017351175.1 of Desulfovibrio sp. Huiquan2017. Classification (NCBI taxonomy): domain Bacteria; kingdom Pseudomonadati; phylum Thermodesulfobacteriota; class Desulfovibrionia; order Desulfovibrionales; family Desulfovibrionaceae; genus Desulfovibrio; species Desulfovibrio sp. Huiquan2017. Next base: position 39,147 of record NZ_JAFMPN010000011.1, read on the forward strand.
TCTTCATGGCCTTGCCCCGGTGGGAGCGGCCGTTCTTGACCTCGGGGTCGAGCTCGGCCACGTGCAGACCGGACTCGGGGTCGATGACGATGACGTCATAGCCGAAACCGCCCTTGCCCTTGTAGCCGTGGCCGACGGTGATCTCGTAGGCCCCGTCCGCATGGATCTCCGTGCCGTTGGGCGCGGAGGCGGCCATGACGCAGCGGTAGCGGCCCGTGCGTTTGTCGTCGGGCACGTCCTTCATTTCGGCCAGCATCTTCTCGTTGTTGTCGCGGTCGTCGTGCTGCTCGCCCGCATAGCGCGCGGAGTAGACGCCGGGGCGGCCGCCCAGGGCGTCGATCTCGATGCCCGAGTCATCGGCCACGGCCACCATGCCGGTGATCTTGGCCACGGCGCGCGCCTTGATGAAGGCGTTGTCCAGAAAGGTCTCGCCGGTTTCGGGAATATCGCCGATCTCCGGGAATTCGGCCAGGCTCTTCACGGCCACCCCGAAGGGCTCGAGCATGACGGACAGCTCCCGGATCTTGCCCTTGTTGTTGGTCGCCAGAACGATGGTATCCATACATCTTCCCCCTGAGGTGGTGTGTTTCAGGGGGACGAACCTACGCGGAGTCGCCGGAATCTTCAACCGCCAGGATGGGCGGCAGGTACAGGGTCACCTTGGTGCCGACCCCCTCCATGGAGATCAGGTCCACCCGGCCTCCCAGCTCGCCCACAATCTTGTGAATCTGGGCCAGGCCCAGGCCCACGCCCTTGTCCTTGGTGGAGAAAAACGGACTGAAGATCTTGTCGCGGATGTCCAGCGGGATGCCCATGCCGGTGTCCTCCACGGCGAGCATGGCCATATCCTGGCTCATGGTCGTGGTCACGAACAGCTTGCCGCCCGAGGACATGGCCTCCAGGCCGTTCTTGATGAGATTGATGAGACACTGCTTGATCATGTCCGGGTTGGCGTGGACCTTGGCCATGCCTTCATCCAGGGAGATGTGCGGCTCCACATTCTGGTTGGAGCACGGCAACTGCATGACGTCCATGGTGGCCGAGACCACCTCGTTCAGGTCCACTTCGGCCACCCGGGCCTCGGTGGGCCGGGTGAAATTGAGCAGGCTGCGCAGGACCTCGTCCAGCCGCCGGGACTCGTCCAGGATGATGGACAGTTTCTCGCGCGCCTTGTCGCTCACATCCTTCTCGCGCATGAGCGAATTGGCGAAGCCGCTGATGGAGAAAAGCGGGTTGCGGATTTCATGGGCCATGTAGGTGGACAGCTCGCCGATGGAGGCCAGCCGCTCCGCCTGTTGCAGCCGATTCTCCATGGCCCGGCGATGGGTGATGTCGCGGCGGATGGCGACCACGTGGTTGATCGCGCCGTCCTCGTCGGCCACCGGGCTGGTGTATACCCGGAAATACTGGACCCGCCCGTCGGGGTCCACGAAGCTGGTGGTGGACTCGGCGGGAGCGCGGGTGCGCAGGGTCTTTTCGAAGGGGTCCTCCCACTTCTCGCATTCGTTCTCGCCGGACTGGGAAAAGATCTCGCAGTAGCTCTTGCCCTCCAGGACGCGCTTGGGCAGGCCGGAGCGGTCCAGCACGGTCTGGTTCATGCCGAGGACCTTGCCGGTCCGGTCCAGAAAGAGGATTTCCTGGTCCATCTGGTCGATGATGGTCTTGAGCATGTTCTGGGTCTGCAACAGATCCACCTTGCAGGCCACCCACATCCGGTTGGAGGCCAGCAGGTTGATGAAGAAATGCGCCGCGCCGCGCTCTACCAGGGTGATGGACGGGGGCAGATATTTGCGCAGTTCGTAGACCAGGCTCGGTCGGCCCGTGGCCTCGATGACCATGTTGATCTCGGGATGCTTCTCCAGCATGGCCTTGTAGCCCGCATAGGTGGGGATGATGCGGCCCGAATCATGGGCTTCGGGGAGCACGGCCTCGCCCGGCAGAGCCACGGCCACCACGCCGATTTCCTTGAGGATCTCGTCGTTGCTCCGATCCTTGAACATCTCCCAGAAGGCCAGCAGCGCGGGGATATCCCCGATCACGCCGATAATGTAGCGCTTGTCGTCCACGACGGAACCTTCAATCATTTGACCTCCTCCCCGTCCTATGCTCAGTTGGCGCGCGTCCGGGCTGGACTTTGCACCGACTGAAGATTACCCCATTCAGGAAACGTTATCAAAGGAAATGACATGCCGAAAGCCGCCCCTCCCGTGCGAACATACACCGTCAGCCTGGGCTGCCCCAAGAACCGGGTGGATACCGAGCGGCTGCTCGGCGCGCTCGGACCGCGCATGGTCCCGGCGGACAATGCGGCCGAAGCCGACCTGGTGCTGGTCAACACCTGCGGCTTCATCCAACCCGCCATCGAGGAGTCCGTGGCCACCATCCTGGATGTGGTGGGCGAGGCCGCCGAAGCCTTCGCCAAAACGGGACGCAGGCCGCTTCTCTGCGTGGCCGGATGCCTGGTCTCGCGCTACGGCGACGACCTCAAGAGCGAGTTGCCCGAAGTGGACCTGTGGCTGAACACCGAACAAATCGAGCAATGGCCCGCCATGGCCGCCCGCGCCCTCGACGTCCGGCTGTCCGGCGACACCCCGCGCAGCCTGTCCACCGGCCCGTCATACGCCTACCTCAAGGTCTCGGAAGGGTGCTCCCACAACTGCCGATTCTGCACCATCCCATCCATCCGGGGCCCGCACAGAAGCTGGCCCGTGGATTTCCTCCTGAACGAAGCCCGGCTGCTGGCCGGACAAGTGCCCGAGATCATCGTGGTGGGCCAGGATTCCACGGCCTACGGCTCGGACCTCGGCCCGGGCAACGACCTGCCCGCCCTGTTCAAGGGGTTGGCCGCCATTCCCGGCCTCGACTGGCTGCGCATCATGTACCTCTACCCCGCCGGGCTGACCGAATCCCTGCTCGGACTGCTGCGCGACACGGGCGCGCCGTTTCTGCCCTATTTCGACATCCCCTTGCAGCACGCCCACCCGGAGGTGCTCGGTTCCATGGGCCGCCCGTTCGCCCGCAACCCGGAAAAAGTCGTGGAGCGGGTGCGCAAATTCTTCCCCGAGGCCGCCCTGCGCACCACCTTCATCGTCGGCTACCCAGGCGAGACCGAGGATCATTTCCAAACCCTCATGGACTTTGTCCGCAACACCCGGTTCCACCACCTCGGGGTCTTCCCCTATTGGGCCGAGGAAGGCACGCCCGCGGCCGCCATGGCCGACCAGGTCCCGGAAGCGGTCAAGCTGGACCGCCGCGACCGGCTCATGGCCCTCCAGGCCGAGATCAGCGCCGAAATCCTGGAAGGATACGTGGGCGAGACCGTGCCCGTTGTCATCGAACGGGAGTCGGAGGAATGGCCCGGCCTGTATGTCGGGCGGGCATGGTTCCAGGCCCCGGAGGTGGACGGGGTGACCTATGTCGGCGCTCCGCCCGACGCCCGCCTGGAGCCGGGCGTGATTCTCGACGTCGAGATAGAGAAGGCCGACACGTATGATCTTTCGGGGCTCGTGTAGGGCCTCCGGGAAATGCGTTCCCAAGCCATCAGACGATAAGAAAGGCCGCCCACGGGGCGGCCTTTTCGTTGAAGAACACGCGGCGGGCAAGGAAATGCCCGTCCAATTCGCCGTCCGCTATCCGGCCTCTCCATGGAGCAATTGCTTCCATCGCCTGGCCTCGTCCCAGTTGAAACCGCCGGGCACGCAGGGCCAGATGGAATTATTCTGGAAGAGCGGCTCGTCCCCGATGGGGTACGGGCTCGCCGCGCAGGCCGTGTCGAACATGGGCGAGCCGGGGATGGGCGTGTAATGCGCCAAATGAGGACGGAACCCATAGCCGCGCACATGGCGAACCGCCTGCTCCACGTTGCCCAAGTCCTGGCCGGGCAAACCGAAGAGGATGTACACGCCGATGTCGTCGAGATCGAAGCCCGCCGCAACAAGATTCCTCGCCCCCGCCTCCCACTGTTCGCGGGTCAGCTTGACGTCGTGACGATGGTCGAAATCCGTGGTCTCCAGCCCCAGGCGGACCGTGGTCAGCCCGGCCGCCTTGAGACGGGCGCAGACCTCGGGAGTGAGATGGCGCACGTGCATGGCGTTGGGCGTGTGCAGCCGCAAGTCCATGTCCGAGCCCGCGATGCGATCCAGGACCGGCCAGAGCCAGCGGTCCGGGTTGACCAACAGCGCGTCGTCGTAAAAGGCGAAATCGCGCACGCCCCGGTCGTACTCCGCCCGTATGGTTGCCATGACGGCGTTGGGCGCGCCCTGGCGGAAATGGGGATACAGGGCATGGCTGGCGCAGTATTCGCAGTGAAAGGGACAGCCTCGCGAACCGAGCAGAATGGAATAGGCCGGATCGGCATAAAGGTCGAGAGCCAATGAAAGGGCCTTGTTCCCGGTAGGTTGTGCGGCATCAAAATCAATCAAGTCACAGAGCCTGGCCCAGTTGGCGGATGTTTCCAGCGGCCCTTGCAGGAGGTGGGCCTTGGCGTGGGTCCGGGCATGGTCTCCGCACAGGGTGGCGTAGGTGCCGCCAAGGAAACGCGGAGTGTCGGGCCACAGTTCCGCGCAGACGTCGAGAATGTCCAGCGCGCCCGGGTACCAATAGGTCATGATGGTCGTGACCAGCACGGCGTCCGGGACGGGATCGAGGGCCTCCAGGGCCTCGACGATCCGCTGGCGGGGCAGACCATAGCGCGAGTAGCGGCGGTCCATGAACGCCAGCGGCGTGGGCGGGGCGATTGCTTCCTTGGGATAATGGCCAGTACCGTACTTGCCGGTCTTGGGCCACTTGAGGCCGCGCTCGGGGTCGGACCGCCAGGTGGGGTCCAGGCAATCCAGGAGAGCCACCGAGGCCCCGGCGGCGCGAAGCATATCCAGGCAGGCGAGCAGTCCGGCCGGACGCGACCAGACGTTGAAGGCCGCGAAGTCGGTGATCCATGGATTGATGCCCAGGACGAACGGGCCGTCTTCCCGGCCGGGGAGGCTCGACCGGGGAATATGCGGAAAGACGGGCCGGGTCATGGGCTAATGGTGCAGGATGTTGGTCAGAATGGACATCCCGAGCATGACGATGACCACGATGAGCAGGATGTTGGTCATCCGGTCGCGCCGCGCCGCGCGCTGCTGCTTGGACCGGGTGAACTGGCCCAGAATTAGAAAAATCAAGCCAAGGATGATGATCAGTTTGACAAGCAGGCTCATGGGGAGGGTGTAGCGGGTTTTTCCGGAAAAGTCTCGCCGAGGGTGAAGGCGCCGCCGCGATGCATGCGCCGGGAACGGACGGACGCCGCCCGGCTAGGGCCTGATCCAGATAATCCCGCACTGCCTCCCGGTGTCCCGCACCGGGCTGGCGCACGCCTTCCTGTAGGAAAAGAAGGTCTCGTCCATGGTCATGGTGCACAGGTCCATGCCGAAGATCTGTTTCTCCGGCACGCCCGCGTCCATAAGCTGGTCGCGGGTCAGCCGCCAGAGGTCCATGGTCCGGGTCTTCGGGTCGTACCAGGGGCGGAACGCGGGGCCGAAGTCGGTTTGGAAGTTGACGAACTGGGCCGCGCCCGGGCCCAGGGACGGACCGCGCACGGCAAAGACGTCGCGGGGCTTCAAGCCGTAGTGTTCGCAGAAGCGGCGCACGCCCGAGCCGGGAAAATCCATCTTGTTGCCGCGCCAGCCCGCGTGCAGCCCGGCCACGAACCGGCCCGAGCGGTGAGCCAACAGGATGGGCTGGCAATCGGCGGTCTTGATGACCAGGCCATGGCCCGGCTCGGCCGTGGTCATGCCGTCGCCGTCCGCCGTGGCGTGCTCCTCGGGCGCATGGGGCGTGGGGTCAAAGTCGATCACGTCGCCGTGCACTTGATTGAGTTCACACCAGCCGGTCAACCCCATGCGCGTGAAGACCGCCCGTCGGTTGGCGGCCACGGCTCCGGGGTCGTCGTTCACGTCGAAGGAGATGTTGGCCGAGTCGTGAGGCGGCTCGGACACGCCCCCCTGGCGGGAGGTGAAGGCACAGGCCACCTGCGGGACATCCACGAACTGAAAAGGGAAAAAAGCTATGGCCGCCATAAGTTCTCGTCGGTGCAGACTACGTGGACCGGCTTGTCCCACGGCTGGGTGGGGACCCGATCGACAAGCTGGAACTCGTGCCCCACGCCCACAATCAGAGTGTCGCGCATGGCGTCCCTGGCCAGCAGCCGGTCATAGTACCCGCCGCCGAAACCCAACCGGTTGCCCTGGCGATCAAAGCCCACGCCGGGAATGAGCGCGATCTGCGGGCGACACGAATCTTCGGCCGGACACTTGGTCGCGTCCGGCTCCAGGATGGAGAATGCGCCGGGTGTCATTTCGTCTTCGCAGGCCGCGCAGGCCAGGTCCATCTCGCCGGGCCGGTCCGGGCGGCAGCGGGGAAAAAGCACGCGGCAGCCGCGCCGCCACAGCTCGGCGGCCAGGGGACGCAGGTCGATTTCGCCGCGCACCGGCCAGTAGAGCAAGGCCTCGGTGGCGTTCTTCCATTCGTACAGGGTGCGGATGAGCGACACGGCGCCTTCGCTGGCCCGGGCCACCTCGTCGGCGGACAGGGCGGCGCGGCGCTCCATGAGGCGCTTCCGCAATGTGGTCTTCTCCATTTCTTCCATGCCCCGCACCATACCATGAGCCGGGCGGACAATCCAGCGCCAAGCGGTGAAATCCGGGTGACACCGACATGCCCCTTGGTTTTCGATCCGTCTTGATCTATCTTGGCTGTTGATACGCATCAGCCACCCCGAACGGAGACCGAATGGCCGCAAACATCCTGATTCTCGACGACGAAAAAAACTATCTGCTCATCCTGGAATCCATCCTGGAGGACGAGGGGTACCACGTGACCACCTTGTCCGACCCGGAGATGGGCCTGGCCTATCTCGAAGACTCCGAGGTGGACGTGGTCCTGACGGACATGAAGATGCCCGGCCTGACCGGCCAGGACGTGCTTGAACACTGCAAAAAGAACTATCCGCACATCCCGGTGCTGATCATGACCGCCTTCGGCTCCATCGAGGCCGCGGTGGAGGCCATGCGCATCGGGGCCTACGACTACATCACCAAGCCCTTCGCCAACGAGGAGCTGCTCCTGTCCATCTCCAAGGCCGTGCAGTACGCCTCCACCCAGCAGGAGAACATCCGGCTGAAAAAGGAGATCCGCGACCGCTACTCCAAGGGCAACATCATTGCCCGGGGCAAGGGCATGCAGCAGGTCCTGGACATGGTCGATCGCGCCGCGCCGAGCAAATCCACGGTGCTCATCCTGGGCGAGTCCGGCACGGGCAAGGAGCTCATCGCCCGAGCCATCCACACCTCCTCGCCCCGGCGCGAGGCCCCCTTCATCACGGTCAACTGCATGGCGCTGAATCCCGGGGTGCTCGAATCCGAACTTTTCGGCCATGAAAAGGGCTCCTTCACCGGGGCCACGGCCATGCGCAAGGGACGCTTCGAGCAGGCCAACAAGGGCACACTCTTCCTGGACGAGATCGGCGAACTGACCCCCGAGCTCCAGGTCAAGCTCTTGCGCGTGCTCCAGGAACACCAGATCGAGCGCGTGGGCGGCACCGAGACCTTTGACGTGGACATCCGCATCGTGGCCGCCACCAACAAGAATCTCCAGGACGCCGTGGCCCGGGGCGAGTTTCGCGAAGACCTCTTCTACCGCCTCAACGTGGTCTCCATCTTCCTGCCGCCCCTGCGCGAACGGCGCGAGGACATCCCGCTGCTGGCCGCGCATTTCCTTGAAAAATACAACAAGGAAAACCAGATGGAGATCACCGGTTTCACCTCGGCGGCCATGGACTATCTGTCGGCCTACGAATGGCCGGGCAACGTCCGCCAGCTCGAAAACGTGGTCGAGCGGTGCACGGTCCTGGCGCGGGCCGACGTTATCGACGCCGATGACCTGCCGCCCGAGATCAAGGACGAGGAAGCCCAGTTCAAGTCCGCCGTGGACCTGCTGCCCGCCAAGCTGAACCTGGCCGACACCATGGACAAGATCGAGGGCGCCCTGGTCAAGCGCGCCCTGGTCCGCACCGACTTCGTCCAGGTCAAGGCCGCCGAAATGCTCGGCCTGTCCAAGTCCAACCTGCAATATAAACTGAAAAAATACGGCCTGACGGGCAAGGCGAAATAATGATCGTCCTCGACTACCCCTATGTCTCCCGGCTCCTTGTGGATTCCGTCCTGGAACTCGGCCTGCCCGTGCTCGACACGCCCCAGGCCAGGACTCTGGCCGGGGACGCCCCCCTGGACTATATCGACGAAATCGAGTTCTCCGCCCGTCTCGCCCTGGGCGGCAAGGTCTACACCAACTCCGAAAACGGACTGGGACACGTCCTGCGCTGCCGCTGCAATGAAGACCTTGCCCGCCAGATCGACATCTGCAAAGACAAGGCGCTCTTCCGCGAGACCGTGGCCGCGCTGCATCCGGGCTACCGTTTCCTGCGCGTTCCCTTCGAGGGGTTGACCGAATCCGCCATCCCGGACATACCCTGCCCGTTCATCGTCAAGCCCACGCGCGGGTTCTTCTCCCTAGGCGTGCACGTGGTCAACACGCCCGCCGACTGGCCTGCCGTGGTCCGGGCCATCGCGGCCGAACGCGCCGCCCTCAACGACGAATATCCCGAGACCGTGGTCAGCGGCGGCGAGTTCCTCGTCGAACAGTCCATCCCGGGCGAGGAATACGCCATCGACGTCTACTTCGACGCCGAGGGCAACCCGGTGATCACCAACATCCTGCACCACCATTTTATTTCCGAGGACGACGTCTCGGACCGCCTCTACTACACCTCGGCCGGGATCATCGAAACCTGGATGCTGCCCTTCACCGACTATCTCCGCGAGGTGGCCAGGGAGTGCGCCTTCCGCAATTTCGTCACCCACATCGAAGTGCGCGTCACCGCCGACGGCGACATCATCCCCATCGAGGCCAACCCCCTGCGCTTCGCGGGCTGGTGCGTGGCCGACCTGACCTCCTTCGCCTGGGGCTTCAACCCCTACGAGTGTTATTTCAAGGAGCTGCGGCCGGACTGGGACGCCATCCTGACCGAAAACCGGGGCATGGCCACCCTCATGGTCATCGGCGACCTGCCTTCCGGGCTCGACCGCTCCCGCATTCGCGGCATCGACTATGCCGGGTTCCGGGCGTTTTTCTCCAACATCCTGGAATTTAGAGAAATCGACTACCACCAGTACCCGGTTTTCGCCTTTGCCTTCGCCGCCATTCCCGAAGACGAACTCGAAGCGTTCAAAGCCGCCCTCGCCCAGGACTTCACCCGCTTCGCGATCATGGACTAGGCGGGCCTCCCGGCGGATGGCAAGCCGCGCCCGGCCCGGGCCCTTCGGAAGGTGCTCGGGCGCGGAAACATGTGCGGATTCCGCAGCCAACACACCCTTTGACTCCCCCATCGGAGTATGGGAAAATCCCCCGCATGTTCAACGTCACGGCGGTCATCGCCGAAGAGCTCATCCGCAAGGCCCAGGAGGAGGGCAAATTCGACGACCTCGAAGGCATGGGACAGCCCCTTGCGCCCGACGAAGCCGCGAACCTGCCCCCTGAGCTGCGCATGGCCTACCGCATCCTCAAGAGCTCCGGGCACCTGCCGCCGGACATCCTTGAGGAAAAGGAGATCACCTGCGCCATCGACCTGCTCGAACATATGGATGACGAGCAGGAGCGGTACCGCCAGGTGCAGAAGTTGAACGTCATGATAATGCAGATGAACGAACGCCGGAACCGCCCGGTGACCCTGGACTCGTCCAGCGACTATTACCGCCGCATCGTCGAAAAGGTGCGCCTCGCAGAGGAACGGTTCGGCAATCCCGACAAGGGACACCAGTAAAGGAAATACATGCATAAATTCGGTATGATCGCCCTGATCGGGCCGCCCAATGCGGGCAAATCCACCCTGATGAACACCTATCTCGGTCAGAAGGTGGCCATCGTTTCGCCCAAGCCCCAGACCACGCGCAACCGCATCAGCGGCATCCTGACCACGGACGACGCGCAACTGGTCTTTCTGGATACCCCCGGCATCCACCGGCTGCGCGGCAAGATGAACCGCTTCCTGCTGGAGTCGGCCTGGAACGCCCTGGCCTCGTCCGACGCCGTGGTGGTCCTGGTGGACGCGGCGCTCTATTGCGCCAAACCCCAGCTCATCGACAAGGAGATAGGCCCCCTGGTCAAGCCTGTCGGCGAGTCCGGACGCCCGGTGCTGGTGGCCGTGAACAAGATCGACCGCATCAAGGAAAAAGATCAGCTCCTGCCGTTCATGGCCCGGCTTTCCGAGCTGTGGCCCGAAGCCGAATTCGTGCCCGTGTCGGCCCTGAGGGCCAAGGGCACGGAAGAGCTGCTTGAGCGGATTCTGGCGCACACCCCCGAAGGGCCGCAGATGTTCCCGGAGGACCAGATCTCCACCGTGCCCCTGCGCTTCATGGCCTCGGAGATCATCCGCGAAAAGCTGTTCTATTCGCTCCGTCAGGAACTGCCCTATTCCACGGCCGTGGAGATCGAGCAATGGGACGAGGACTCCCGCGAGGACATGGTCGTCATCAACGCGGTCATCTACACCTCGCGCAAGGGGCACAAGGGCATGATTATCGGCAAGCAAGGCGCGAACCTCAAGGCCATCGGCACGCAGGCCCGTCAGGAGATCGCCGAGCTCATCGGGCAAAAGGTCCACCTGGAATTATGGGTCAAGGTCCGCGAGGGCTGGACCGAGGACCCCGGCTTCCTGCGCACACTGGGCCTGGGCGAATAACCCGGCCGCGGAAAGCCCAAACGACGAAGGGGGCGCCGTCCATGTGGACGGCGCCCCCTTCGTCGTTCGGGCAAAGACGGCTATTCGTGATTTTTGGAGCCCTGGGCCTGCTTGTAGGCTTCCCACTCCTCGCGGGACACCGAACCGTCCTTGTTCGTGTCGGCCTGGTCGAAGACCGAGGTGTCGCCGTCGGGAAAGGCCACCAGGAACTCGCCCTTGGACATCCAGCCGTCCACGTCCGCGTCCAGGGAATGGAAGTTGACGTAATAGTTGGTCTTCGCGGCCACGGGCTGGCAAAGCAGCAGGGCGAAAGCCAATGCAAAAAACAATGTTCTCATTCAATCACTCCATGAATTTCGACTGATCAGCCTTCGATGAAGCCGGTGACCACGGAGATGAATTTGTCCAGGGACTCCTTGGAATCCTGGCCGCTCTCCACGGACTCGGCGTAGCACCTGAGCAGGTAGCGCTTGAGGATCAGCTTGTTGGCCGATTGCAGGGCGGAACGCACGGCCCGCACCTGAACCAGAATGTCCTGGCACTCCTTGCCGGATTCGATCATGCCCTGGATGCCGCGCACCTGTCCCTCGATGCGTTTCATGCGGGACAGCACGTTTTTCTTCAGGGTCTGTTCCTCGACGCTCAGGTGCTCTTCCATCTCGTTCTCCTTTGTCTCAAGCCATGTTCCCATTGCCATGCCGCAGGCTTTACCATACTGTCGTAGGGTATCATCCGCAAGGCATCCGGGGGTCCCTCTCATGTCCATTTCCCAATCGAATCTCTTTCTGCTCAAGATGACGGAATTATGCGCCGCCGTGTTCCGGGGGCCGAGCGAACAGGAGTGGGCCCAAATGGCCACCCATGCAGTGCCCGAACTCCTTGACCGTGTCCAGGAATTTCCCGGCTTCCCGGCCGACGCCATCACGGCCTTCGGCGACGCGCTCGCGTCCTACGCCGACATAGGCTTCTTCTCGGCGCTGGAAGCGGAATACGTCCGCCTGTTCATCGCCGCACCGGGCGGCGTGCCGGTCCCGCTCTACGAATCCTGCCATTCCAACGCCGGTCGCCGGGTCATGGGCGCAAGCTCCCTGGCCATGCGCGACCGGCTGACCGAAGTCGGGCTCGAAGTCGGGTCCATGTCCAACGAGCCGCCCGACCACCTGTCCCTGGAGCTGGAATATCTCTTCCACCTCTGCTCCAAGGGCTGGACTGACGAGCCTGGCGCAGCCGAACAGGGCGCCCGATTCGCGGGAGAAGTCATGCTTCCGTGGGTGAGCCGCTTCCGCGAGGCCCTGGCTGCGGCCGGGACGGAGGCGGGACCGGGCCAGGTCTACCTGGCCGGAGCCGACCTTGTCCTGGCCCTGCTCACGGTCGTGGCCGAAGGCTGACCCCCGGACGGCCGCTTGACCGCCGAACGGAGCACGTCGAGGAACCGCTCGTCCGGCTCGAAGTATCCCCGCTTGATCAATTCGATGCGCCAAGTGCCGTCGCCCCGGGCCCGGACCAGGTAGGCCAGGGGCAGCTCGGCCTGGCCCAGGCACTCGAATATCTGCCCGCTTCGGTCCGAAAACAGCGGGTAGGCCACGTCGTAATGCTTGCGGAACCGGACCACGGCCAAGTTGGAATCGTACACCCCGATGCCGATGATCTTGAGCACCCCGGCCAGCTCCGGGTCCGCCTCCACCTTCTTGAAAAACCGCGTCAGCATCTTGGTCTCGGCCACGCAATCGTTGCACAGGGTGTTGTAGAGCTGAATGAGCACGAAGCGCGCCTTGAGTTCCGAGAGTTGCAGGAACCGGGCCCCCTCGGGCAGTTCCAGGTACTCCCGGTCCTCGTCGCCGTTGAGCACCGCCACCCGGCAGGTGGGGAAGTCGTCGCCAACGGCCAGTACATGGACCGCCTGGGGCGTACCCTCGATCCGGTCGGGATGCCGCTCCTTCCAACCGTGAAAACCCGCCGGATACCGATATACCCGGGTGTAGCCGAGACGCGCTGCCCAGCGCGCCGCAATGGAGCTGCGCAGTCACCTGAAGCTCCGGCAGTAGATGACCAGCAGCCTATCCCGGTCCGGCCCCATGAGAGCGGCCAGGGCCCGGCGTTTCTCCGGGGAGAGATCCAGATCGTCGCCCAGGTCGAACTCCAGGTTGGCCGCGCCGGGGATGTGCCCGGCCTCGAATTCGTAATCCGCCCGGGCGTCGAGCAGGACCATGTCCGTCTTGTCGTCAACCAACCTTTTCAGCCCGTCGTCGTCGATCAGGCGATAGTCGTCGCGCCGGGCCTCGGCCTGGGCCGATGCCCACCAGACCTCGTTTTCGTCGGCCCGGGCGGGCGCTGCGGCCAGAACGCACGAGGCGAGGAGCAGCCATGCCATACGGATGATGTTTCTCGACATAAATGCTCCCCGCCTTGCGATTTGGCGTGCCGGGGCCGACCCCGGCCGTCCGTGGCCGTCCCCTACTTGTTGGGATGGACCTCGTAGCTGTTGTCGTCGCCGAAGGAATTGGTGGCTTCAAGATAGAAGACGTTTTCCACGTCGGGACGAATGTCCTTGAACAGGTAATAGGCCTCGCCCGCGCGCGCTCCCGTGACGCAGGAGAAGACGATGGGCTTGTCCGTGGGGATCTCCTTGGCCTGCTTCTCGACCATGTCCACGGGCATGTTGATGGCGGACGGGAAATGCCCCGCTGCGAACTCCTCGGGGTCGCGCACGTCGATGAGCAGGATGGCGGACGGACTGTCCTTGATGGTCTTCAGAAACCACTCGGTGTCCACCGCGCCCTCGGCCTCGCCCGCGACCACGGCGCTGTCCGTGCCGCCGAACATCTCCTTCCAGCCGGGATAGCCCGCCTCGGCCACGAGCACGTTCTTGTAACCAAGCGAGCGGGCCATGACCGCGGACTTGTGGGACAGGGCGCAGGCATAGCCGCCGCAATAGTAGATCAGCGTGGAATCGGCCTTGTCCACGGGCAGCAGGCCGCGCTTGTCCGCGAAGTCGCGCTCGGGAATGCCGATGGCCGACGGGATGGCCCCTTCCAGAAACTTCTTGTAGGGCCGTGCGTCGATGAGCATATACTTGCCGCCTTCATTGATGCGCGCGGAAAGGTTCTCCAGGCCGATGGAGTAGTAGGGCGCGTGCTTCTTCCAGTCCGGGAACCCGGCGGCGTAGACCTTGACGTTGGTGTAGCCCAGAGCCTCGGCCGCGAAGGCGGACTTGTGCGACAGGGGGCAGGCATAGCCACCGCAGTAGAAGACCAGCAGCGCGCTCTTGTCCTCGGGCAGCTTGTCGATCATCTTGTCGAACTGGCTGGCCGGAATGGACACGGCCGTGGGGATGTAGCCGTCCACGTACTTGGGCTTGTACGGTCTGGAATCGATGATCATCACGCCCTTGGGTTTGGGCATCTTGGCGTACTTGGCCACGAACTTGTAGTCCACGATGGAATGAAACTGCTTGAATTTGACCTGCTCTTGAGCCATGGCCGGAGCGGCCACGGCCGTCACGGCAAACGCCAGCAGCAGGGCCGCGGCAATCAATTTCCTGTGCATGATAAACTCCCTTCCTAAGAATTGTTTTCTGCCGTCCCCCAGCCGGGGCGGCTGCCTCTATGTCGCTACTCCGAGCCCCTCTCGGATTCGATCCTGACCTTTTCCCACCAGAGACGGTGATGGTGCCGGGCGTAGTCGTCCGGGACCACGCCGGTGAACATGGACTTGAAACCGGGCCGCTCCTCGGGCGAGACGGCCGCCATGTAAACGTGGACCAGCAGGCCCGCGAAAACCAGGCCCACGGCAAGGAAATGCAGGGTCACGGCCCAGCCGATCATACCCGTGGACTCGGCGCCGAAGGTGCGGTCGGACAGGTACATGATCACGCCGGTGGCGGCAATGACCACGCCGCCGACCACCGAGGCCTGGGCGAACGCCTTCTGGCCCATGTTGTAGTATCCCTGGTCCGGCAGGTCCGGGCTGACGCCGACCATCTTCAGAGCCTTGGGCCCCAGGGTCATGAGGATCATCTTCTTGAGCATCCAGCCCATGTCCCGGGCCGGGCTGACCGCGAAGACCTCGGCCAGGAAGAAACGGGCTCCCCGGAAGTTGACCAGCAGGTAGAGGATAAAGCCCGCGATCCAGGCCAGGCCGATGAATTCGTGGATGGCCAGCAGATTGCCCCCGCCGCCGACCGCCGAACGCAGCCAGGCCGGATAGCCCGAGCCGAACGGATCGATGTCCGGGTTTTGGATGAGCCCCACGCCGGTGAGCAGGAGCAGCAGCCAGCAGGCCGCGTTGAACCAATGGATGAAGATGTCGGAGCGGTCGTGCCGCTTGTAGGTTTTACCGGGCATCGCCGTCCTCCTTGTGCTTCGTGTCGTGCGTGTCGCCGTCCCCCGCGAAGAGCTGGCGGCCCAGCATGGCCAGAACGCCGAGGCCGGACAGGGCCACGATGCCCTTGATGAACGGCGCAGACTCCTTCATGACCGTCATGGAGGCGGGCACCACGGCCTTGCGCCCCCAGGCCTCGGGCCCGGGATCGCCGAGGTAGTACATGTTCGGCTTGGTGTCGGTCCCGGCCGCCACCCGGGTCAGGCGCTCCTCGTTCTTGCGGTAGAGGACGCCCGCCGCGCTGGTCGGGTCGTTGATGTCGCCGAAGACACGCGCCTTGGTCGGGCAGGTGTCCACGCAGGCGGGCGGCAGCCCGACGGCGCGCCGTTCGGGACAGTAGTTGCACTTGTCCGCCTTGCGTGTGACCGCGTTGCGGTAGCGGGCGTCGTAGGGGCAGGCCGGAAGGCAGTTGCCGCAGCCGATGCACAGGGTCTCGTCGATAACGACCATCCCGGTCTCCGGGTCCCTGTAGGTCGCGCCCGTGGGACAGGCGGCCACACATGTGGGGTTCTCGCAGTGCATGCAGGCCCCGGGCTGGAACCGGGCCTTGGCCTGGGCGACGCCGGGCGCCACCGGCACGTCGGCATGCTTGATCCAGTTGCGGGACTGGCCCTCGGGCACGTTGTTGGCCACCTTGCAGGCGGCCACGCACCCCTTGCAGTCGATGCACTTGGCCGCATCGATGACCATGGCAAGTTGCTGTGCCATTACGCCACCTTCCTTGTTACGGTGACAAACGTGGTGTGCATGGACGCGTTGCCGGTGACGGCGTCGTAATCGTCGTCCAGGATCTCGTTGATGGAGGCGCCGTTGCCGTGGGACAGGTGCTGCATGGTCGACAGAGTGTTGTAGCCCGAAAGCATAAACACGGTGTCCGGACGGATCTTGTCCGTGACCTCGGCCCTGAGTTCCTGCCGGCCCACCGGGCTGGCCACCTCGACCAGATCGCCGTCCTTGATGCCCAGTTTACCGGCGGCCCCGGTGTTCAGCCACAGGGTGTTGGTGGGCACGAACTCGTGCAACAGCGAGTTGTTCGCCGTGGAAGTCTGGGTGATCATGGCATTGCGGCCGATGACCATGCGGAAGCGGTTCTCGGGCGGCCCGGCCGGAGGCGTGTAGTTGGGCAGCGGGTCGATGCCCATCTGCTCGTAGCGCTGGTTGTACAGCTCGACCTTCTTGGACAGGGTCTTGTAGATGCGCCCGTCGTAGATGCCGTAAACCTTGGACGGGTTGTAGTACACGCCGTCGCGGTCCATGACGCCGAGCGCCTCGGGAATCTCGCGGGTCTGCCGCTCGCGATATTCGTCGATGGTGAAGTCGAAGTACTCGCCCAGGTCCAGACGCCCCGCAATGCCCTTCATGATGTCGAACAGGGCGCGGGACTCGTACAGCGGCTCGATGACCGGGTCGCGCTTGACCACGCAGGCGCAGGCCACGGAGCCCTGCAACCCGGAACACGGGTCCTTGCGCTCCAGGTAGGACTGCGACGGCAGGACCAGATCGGCCATCCAGGCGGTATCGGACATGGCGATGTCCACCACGGTGACGAAGTCCATCTTGTTCATCATCTCGATGGTCTTCCGGCGGTTGGGGGCCGTGCCCATGGGGTTGGTCTTGTAGATGAACCAGCCCCGGATGGGATACGGATCGTCGGCCAGGACCGAATCGCGGGTGACCAGGAAGGATCCCTCGTGCTCGAACATCATGGGCACCTTGCCCGCGTCGATGCGGTCCTCCTGATTTTCGTCATACCACGGGGCGTCGTAGGGCACGCCCTTGAGGCCCACCTGGCGCGCGGCCAACAGCCCGCCGGGCTTGTCCCAGTTGCCGAGCAGCCCGTTGACGATGGCGAAGCTGCGTCGAATCTGGGTGGAGTCCTCGTAGTCCGAGGTACGGCGGCCGGGGTAGACCATGGAGGCCGGGGCGGCCGCGGCCAGCTCCCGGGCGATGCGGGTGACGGCCTCGGCCGGGATGCCGCATTGCTCGGCCGCGAAACCGGGCGTGTATCGCTGCACGTGGGCCGTGAGCTGCTCCATGCCGAAGGTCTTCTCCTCGATCCATTGCGGGTCGTAGAGCTTTTCGTTGATGATCACGTGCGCCAGCGCGAGCATGAAGGCCATGTCCGTGCCGGGCCTGACCGGGTACCACTCGTGGGACAAGGCCGCGGTCTTGGTGTAACGCGGGTCCAGCGTGACCAGCTTGCAGCCGTTCTCGCGGATGGCGGTCATCAGGTCGATGGAGTCCGGGGTGACCAGCGCCTCGAAGCGGTTGGCCCCGACCATCAGAATATACTTGGAATTGAGCACGTCCGCGAAGGGGACCTCGCCGAAGGTGTCCAGAAAGGCGCGGCTGCCCGAGACCAGACACAGGGATTCGTGCGAGGTCACGTTGAATGAGCCGTAGACTTCGGCGAACCGGCCCACGAACTGCGAATGCAGGTCCGTTCCCGCCGAGAAAAGGTGCCCACAGGGAGTATACTTTTCACGGACCTCGGCCATTTTTTGGGCCGCCATGTCCAGGGCCTCGTCCCAAGGGATGCGCTGCCACTTGCCCTCCCCCCGTTCACCCTTGCGCAACAGGGGGTACTTGAGGCGGTCCGGGTCGTAGACCTGGGCTATGCCCGCATTGCCGCGCGCGCAAAGCATGCCTCTGGATTTGAGAAACTTGGGGTTGGGGTCGAGTTTTCTGACCACCCCGTCTTCAACGCGGGCGATGAGCCCGCACTTGTTGAAGCACATGTCGCAAGCCGAGAACCTGGAATCCCAGGCGGGCTTGGCCGGCGATGCCGCGCGGGCCTCCCTCAGGCCGCCGAGCAGGGCCGGGCCGCCTACAACCCCTGCCGCAACCAGGCCGGAGGCCCGGAAAAATTCGCGGCGGGACATCGTCTGCTTTGCACTGGGCACTGGATACCTCCAATCGTCCGCTGGATCGGATGAGGTCCCTCTCCGCCCCGCTTCCCGACTCGGGCGGGCTGGAACCGATTGTGTCGAACCGCGCCCCCCTCTCCTCCCCGGGGGGCGCAAGGGCCGCGCCGGAAGCTTACCGACGCGGCTCCGGCCGCACTCGCGCTAGCTGCATTTGGCCGGGGACGGAGAGTCCTTGGCGTAATCGTGCAGGTAGGTGAAGATGTCGTTCAGGTCCTTCTCGTTGACGGTCCATTCCGGGCTGCACTTGATCTTGCCCGTGTCCGAAAACAGGGCGGTCCACTCGGCCTGGGTCTTGTCCGCCGGGCTCATGTCGCTGGCGGAAGAGCCGTGACAGGACCGGCAGTTCTTGCGGTAGAGGAACTTGCCCTTGCGGGCGTTGCCGCCACCCATGGCAAAGGCCATGGACACGGCGAAAATGGTGATCAGGGCCGTAGCCACGGCCAGGACAAACTTACTTTTCATGCTGCCTCCAAAGTTGACGTGTTGCGCAATCGAAAACGGGTTTTCACACTCTAACAAACCATATGGCCTGTTTAAATCCTTGAACATTATAACATGCACCCGATAAAGCCGTTCGATGCCCATATACCCATACCGGGTATGGGTGTCAAGCCTATGTAATAGAAAATCACGATACGCCGTGCCGAGAATCCTGGTATATTCCTATCTTTATGGACGTCCGTGGGAATAGGCTGTATGATATGATTTCGTGATATCCAAAACAGGAGGTCCATCCCATGTTCCCGACACAACTCGCCACCCGGCCTCGCCGCGGCAAACGTCCGTGGGCCGGGATCGCAGCCCTGATTTTCTTCTTCTGTTGCTGTCTGGGACAACCGGCGGCGGCCATGGAACGCGCCCAGGTGGTGGGCTCCATCAAGACCGTAAGCGGTGAAGCGTTCGTGGAACGGCAGACCGAGCGGCAGCCCGCCAAAATCGGCGACCTCCTGCTTGAAGGCGACACGCTGATCACGGGCAGGAACTCCACGCTCGGCGTGATCTTCCGCGACGACACGCTTCTCTCGCTGGGGCCCGGCTCCAGGGTGACCATCGACAAATTCGTCTTCGATCCCGCCAATGAAAATCTCGACTTCCTGACCAAGGTGAACAAGGGCACGGTCCAATTCATCTCCGGCCAGATCGCCAAGCTCTCGCCCGGCAGCATGTCCGTCGAGACCCCCCTGTCCACCATCGGAATCCGGGGCACCCGGTTCCTGATCAAAGTCGATTAGGAGCGCACCATGAAAAAACTCGCATTGATCGTTCTCGTCTGCCTGTGGCTCGCCGGATGCGGCAGCAAACAGACCATCGTCCTGCTGCCCGACCTGGACGGCCACGTGGGCGAGGTCACGGTCTCCTCCGAAGACGGCCGGACCGCAACCCTGACCGAGGCCAACCAGGCCCTCACCGGCACCTCCAAAGTGACCACTCTGAGCGACGCCGAGGTCCAGTCCGAGTTCGGCGCGGCCATGGCCGCCCAACCCGACCCCACGGCCCGGTTCATCCTGTACTTCCTCAGCGACTCCAGCCGGCTCACGGACGACTCCATGAAGCTCATCCCGACCATCATCGAAAGCTGGCGCGCACGCTCCTCCAACGACGTGTCGATCATCGGCCACACGGACACCCTGGGCGAAAAGCAGTACAACTACGACCTGTCCGTGCGCCGGGCCAAGAAGGTCCGCGACCTGCTGGTCAAGGCGGGCCTTCCCGACGACATCATTGAGATGACCTCACACGGCGAGGAAAACCCGCTCATTCCCACCCCGGACAACAAGTCCGAACCGCGCAACCGGCGGGTCGAGGTCCTGGTCCGCTAGGCCCGGGCGATCCGAAACCAAAGGCCCCCGCGCAACCATGCGCGGGGGCCTTTTATCGTCGAGAACGAGCCCGGCTACCAGAGGCGGTCGGCGAAGCCCCGGTGAAACCCCTGGGCCATGATCAGGTCGGCGGTCTTCTTGATGTCGTAGGAAATGAAACGCATGGTCAGGATGCGGGCATCCAGGTCGAACAAGCCGTACTTGGCCCGGTTGTCCCCGTCGCGGGGCTGGCCCACGGAGCCGATGTTGACCAGATGGCGGCGGTCCGAAGCGAGCTCGACATCACCCTCGGGCAGGGGGAACCGATGCACCTCGCCCCGGCGGGAGGTAAAACGCGCAAGGTCGTGAGTGTGCCCCACGAAGCAGACGTCCTCGCCGTAGCGCGCAAAGACTCCGGGCATCTCGTCCCGGTACTTCCAGAGGTATTCGGTGATGGAATCGGGTGGCAGCCCGTGCACGAAACGGCAGCCGTGCTCGACGATGGCCTTGGGCCGGGAGACCAGCCATTGGTAGGTCTCCTCGGTGATCATCTCGCGGGTGCGTCGCAACACGTCGGCCGCGGGCTGGTTGAAGCCACGCAAATAGATAATGTTGATCAACCCCTGCTCGTGATTGCCCATGGTGCACTTGACCCCGCGCTCGCGCAGCAGGTCCGCGCACTCCTGGGGCCGCGGCCCGTACCCGATCATATCCCCCAGGCAATAGACCTCGTCCGCGCCCTGCCGATCCAGGTCGGCCAAGACCGCCTTCAGGGCCTCATGGTTGCCGTGCACGTCGGACATAATGGCGATACGCGTCATGGTCGAAAACCTATCCTTTCCCTCGTCCCCGCGCAAGGCGCGGACGGAAAGGCCCCTTCCGGCGGCCAGAGGGAAATCATTTGGGAAAAACCAGGCGTTGAAAGCCGCGTCGCGGCGAAAATCAAAATGGGTTCGCCTCCGGCGGGCAAGGACTCGCGCCCTTGCATCCCGTTTTTGCGCCTCCGGCGCGATTTTTCACCACGCGGCTTTTCGCCCACGGAAAGGGAGTTGACTATACAAATTCCTTTCCTTGCACGCGTTCCGCCGGGGTTTTGCGGATTCGCCGGGAAGATAGGGGCATGGCCCTATATCTGCAACCGGGCGCCGACTTCGATGACCTGCTCGGACGGGATGTCGAAGAAAGCGGCCGGGTCCATGCCATTGCGGGCCAGGAAGAGGAAGAGATTGGAGCGCCAGCGGGCCATGGCCGGAGGCGTGCCCACGGTCAGTTTCTCGCGGCCCAGGAAGAAGCTGGCCGCATTGATGTCCACATCCACGCCCTTGTCCTTGCACAGGGCGAAGATGACCGACACCGTGGGTTCCTCCATGTAGCCGAAATGGGCGATGACCCGATGGACGCCCGAGCCGAACCGCTCCAGCTCGATCTTCTCGAAATTGGGCACCCGGGGAATCTCCTCGGTGCGGATATTCAGAAAGTAGACCTCGGAATGCAGCACTTTGTTGTGGCGCAGATTCTGGATCATGGCCACGGGCACGGTGTTGTGGCTGCGCGTCAGAAACACGGCCTGGCCCGGCACGCGCTTGGGCGGATCGTCGGCTATGCCTTTGAGGAAGTCGTCCAAGGGGCGGGTCAATCCCCTGGCGCGCTCGGCCAGGATTTCGCTGCCGCGTTCCCAGGTGAGCATGATGCCCAGGACGATCAGAGCGATGACCAGGGGGAACCACGCGCCGTGGGTGATCTTGGTCATATTCGCGGCGAAAAACGAGAAATCCACGGTAAAGAACAGGGCCGTAAGCGAAACGGCCACGGGCAGCTTCCATTCCCAGCGCTTGCGCATGACCACGTAGAACAGGGTGGCGGTCACGAGCATGCTCGCGGTCACGGCCACGCCGTAGGCCGCGGCCAGCTTGCTGGAGGTCTGAAAGCCCAGAACCAGCCCGACGGTACAGAGCATCAGCAGCCAGTTGACCGGGGCCACGTAGATCTGGCCCCTGTGCGAAGCCGAGGTATGGGTCACGCGCAGCCGCGGCAGGTAGCCGAGCTGAACCGCCTGGGAGGTCAGGGAAAAGGCCCCGGTGATGACCGCCTGGGAGGCCACGATGGTGGCCATAGTGGCCAGGATGACCATGGGAACGATGGCCCAACGGGGCACGATGGCGTAGAATGGATGGAAGGCGTCGCCGGGCGCGGACAGCAGGTGCGCGCCCTGGCCGAAGTAATTGAGCAACAGGCAGGGCAGGGCCAACAGGAACCAGGTCAGCCTGATGGGGCGGCGGCCGAAGTGGCCCAGATCGGCGTAAATGGCTTCGGCTCCGGTGGCCACCAGAAAGACCGCACCCAGGACCACGAAGCCGTGCAGCTTGTTGACGACGAGAAAATGCAGCCCATGCCAGGGCAGGATGGCGGCCAGCACCGAAGGGGTCTTGATCACCTGGTGCAGGCCGATGAGGGCCAGGGCGATCATCCAGACCAGGATGACCGGGCCGAACAGGGTGCCGACTCTGGCCGTGCCGTGGCGCTGCAACAGGAACAGGCTGACCAGGATGGCCAGGGTGATGTGCAGGATGTACGGCGTCAACAGAGGCGTGATATGCCCGAGTCCCTCCACCGCGCTCAGAACCGAGATGGCCGGAGTGATCATGCCGTCGCCGTAAAGCAGGCAAGCCGCGAACAGACCGAGGGTGACCAGGACCCAGGCCCCCTTGGTCATCTTCTCCCTGCGCGGCTTGACCAGGGTGGTCAGGGCGAGCACCCCGCCCTCCCCGTCGTGGTCGGCACGCAGGACCATGGTCAGGTACTTGAAGGAGACAATAAGCATCAGCGCCCAAAAGATCAGGGACAGTACGCCCAGAACGTTCTCCGGGGTGACAGCTATGCCGTATTCGCCGTGAAAACATTCGCGCAGGGCGTACAGCGGGCTGGTGCCGATGTCGCCGAAGACCACGCCCAGCGCGGCAAGGGAAAGGCCCGCCAGCCGTTTGCCGGTTGGATGATCGGTGGATTCCATGCAAACTCCGGTTTCGGTTCCGGGCCGCCATGCCCGGCCCGATAGCAGGTAGCATACAGCCATCCGCCGCCGTATGCCACCCCTGATCAGCGCCCGGACCGCCCGCAATACCGGTCTTGACCCCCGCGTCACGCTCTGTCATCAATCTGGATGACACAATGAAAACCTCCGGGGGGTGGTGCCATGAGCAAGAAAGTCCGCAGTGTCCGCGTGCCCAAGGAATTGGAGACCCTGAATCTTTCGGGGATAATCCGGGAATGCGAGCGCCACTTGCGTGATCTCGAATCCGCCACCTTGCTCAAGCAGCAGGGCAACCAGGAGGCGGCCGAGGCGCTGATGAAGACGCGCCAGGCCGATCTGGGCCGCAAGATCGGGAAACTGGTCTGGGAGGCCCGCGTTCAATACGGAAAATCCAAAGAGGACTGATATGAAAGCGAAATCCGCAGCGGAATCCGAGGTAATCATGACCCACCTCGTTCTGCCCCAAGACGCCAACCCGGCAGGCAACCTGCACGGCGGCGTCATACTCAAGCACGTGGACACCACCGGCGGCGTGGTGGCCAAACGTCACTCGCGCAGCAACACGGTGACCGTGTCCATCGACCGCATGGCCTTCAAGCAGCCCGCCTACATGGGCGAACTGCTCATCTTCAAGGCCAGTCTCAACCATGTGGGCCGGACATCCATGGAGATCGGCGTGCGCGTGGAGGCAGAGAACCTGCGCACCGGCGAGGTCCGCCACACCAACTCCGCCTACCTGACCTACGTGGCGCTGGACGAAAACGGCAAGCCTTGCGAGGTTCCGCCCTTGAAGCTGGAAACCGAAACCGCCAAGCGGCGTTACCGCGAAGCCGAATTCCGCCGCGAAATGCGCAAAAAAGAACGCGAACTCGAAGAAGGCAAGAGGGTCTGCCAGCCCAAAGACGAATAACCGCACGAAAGGGCCGCCAGAAGCGGCCCTTTTGTTTCGCGAATCACCTCGCCGTCCTTTTTTCGAACGGGGAAAACCGCCGGGGAAAGGCCGACGCGAAACGGCGTTCAGTATCCGATCTCACCCTTCAGGGAATCAGCGGACAGGCCCCTTCGCCTCCCATCCACCTGCCCGGACGTTTCGGCGTCGCGACCGAAAGCCGCCTATGCCCCGCGCTTCTGCCTGGACGTGCGCGAACCGATGTAGATACCGACGAGCGCCAACCCCACGCCCGAGAGCTCGACGGGGTTCACCGGTTTACCGAAAAAGAGGATGTCCCAGAGAAAGGAGAGGGTCGGCTGAAGCAGAAGGATGAGGCCCACCAGGGCACCGCGCACGGTCTGGATGCCCCGGGTGATCAAGAACCAGCCCACGGCGTGGCAGATGAACGCCAGAGCGGAAATGGCGGCCAGGGATTTGAACGTGGGAATAGCGAAGGACTCACCCTCGACCAGGGCCAGAGCGCCGAGGATCAGGCCCGTGACCAGGGCCGCGACCGAGGCCAGGACCAAGGAATCCACGTGGTCCTTGGACAGGGCATATTTGAGCGAAAGCATGTACAAGGCGTAGAAGCAGGCAGTCAAAAGCCCGTAAAACACGCCCAGCCGGTAATCAGCCGAAAAGCCGGCCCAACCCACGCCGACCATGAGGTAGAGCCCGGCCAGGGCCAGGGGGATGGCCGCATACATGCGCGGCGGCATGCGCTCCTTGAAGAACAGGGCCGAGACCACGGCCAGGGGGATGACCTGGAAATTGCCGAGCATGGTGGACAGCCCGGGTCCCACGTAGCCAATGGCGCGGTGCCAGAAAACGAAATCGCCCGCAAAGAACACGGCGGCCACGCAGCCCCACTTGACGACGTTGGGGGTGAACCGCTTAAGCTTGCCCGCCCGGGCCAGCGCCGCGAGCATGGCCAGTCCGCCGCCGATCAGCCGGTAGAACCCGGTCACGTCAGGAGGTAGCCCGGCCAGGACCACCATGACCGAGGAAAAACTGATGAGCACCGCTCCGACCAGCAACGCGCTCACGGGGCCACCACCTGAAGCCTGCGGCCCAGGGTGATGCCGGTCACGTCCACGTCGGCCACATACGGCCACGCTTCCACCCCGGCGTCCAGGGCCTCGTAGAAGAGGTCCGCATAGGCCGGGTCGATGAAATCCGCCGGGCCGAAGCAACGGCCATCGGGCCGCTGGATCAGGAAGAACAGGGCCACGCGCGCCCCGGTCCCGGCCAGGGACATGAGTTCGCGCAGATGCTTCTGCCCGCGCTCGGTGACCGCGTCCGGGAAACGGGCCACATCATCCTCCACCAGGGTCACATTCTTGCACTCCACCCACAGGTCGCCGGGCTCGCCGGTCAGGTGCGCGTCCAGGCGGCTTTGCCCCACCTTGGCCTCCTTCTGAAAATGATCGTAGCCGTCCAATTCGGGCATGGCTCCCGCCCGCCAGGCCGCATACAGCATGCGGTTGGGGGTGAGCGTGTTCACCCCGACCATGGCCCCGGCCAGTTCAAGACCCTCCAGGGTGTACTTGAGCTTGCGCTCCGGATTGGCGGCCGGGGACAGCAGGGCCACGCCGCCCGGCCGGAGCAAGCCGAGCATGGACCCGGTATTGTTGGTATGGGCCGCAAGGAGCGCCCCCCTGTCCGGCCCGTCCAGGGCCACGGCCTCCACGGTAAACCGCTTTATCCGGCGGACAAAGGCGGCGCGGCGGCAAGGGGTATGAAAGGGCAAGCGGGCAACGGATCTGGGCACGGTCTCTCCTCGGGCCAAAACCTCTAGGCGATTTCCCCCGCTTTTGCCAGCGGAAAACCCGGAGTTCTCCGGCTACTCTCCGCGATTGAGCCGCTCCAGGGCCTCGCCTATCTTGTGGCCCTCCCCCTCGTACACGGTCTTGTCCGCGTCCGGCGTGGGCGCGAACACTCCGGGCCAGACGTCGGGCTGCGGATCAGGCCCCTTGCGGGCCTCCCGACTCGGCTCGGAATCGGTCATGACAGGGGTCCGGCGGATGTCCACGCCAGGCACGGGCGCGCTGAACTCGATGGGGATGTTGTTGGGGTCGAAGGCGTAGATGGAATGGATGAAGCCGTGGTCCACCACCTCGGAGCACCACTCCCCGGCGGCTTCGAGCTTGTCCTTGAGTTCCCACAGGTCGTCCTCGCCCGCCACGCCGAATGCGACATGGTCGAAGGCGGCCTTGCCCTGGACCGGAAAGCCGTGATCCTTCTCGTCGAGCGGCTCCACTCCGGGCCACTCGAAAAAGGCGATCATGTCGTTTTCGGCGATCTCGAAAAAATAATGCCGGTAGCCGGGCCTGCCCAGGCCCACCACCAGCCGCATGCCGAGCAGGTCCCGCCAGAACCGGATGGTCGCGTCCATGTCCCCGGTGACCATGGCCAGATGGTTGATGCCGGTATATCGTGCCATTATTCTTCTCCTTGCTTGATTTTCAAAAGGAATACCATGGCAGGGAAAAGGAGAAAAGGAGAACCGGGCGCAAAGCCGCTCCAGGGATTTCCCGGCCGGGCCGGACGCGGAAAGCGGCCCGGAATCGGGAATGAACCGTTTGCGGCGGGGAGGAGCGGGCCATCCTCCCTTTACAAATAACGACGAATCGGCGCACACTGCGGCAAATGTCGAAAGTATTGCTGCATATCTGTTGCGGGCCGTGTTCCATCACCACGCTCAAGACCCTGTTGGGCGAGGGGTGCGAGATCACAGGGCTGTTTTACAACCCGAACATCCATCCGCTCACGGAATACGTGAAGCGGCGGGACGGCTGCCTGGCCGTGGCCGAAAAGCTGGGCGTGAAAGTCATCGTCAAGGATGACGAATACCGCCCTCAGGAGTGGTTTCGGGCCGTGGCGCACCGCGAGAACAACCGCTGTTTCCACTGCTACGCCATGCGCCTGGAGCGCACGGCCCAAATAGCCCGGCGCGGCGGATTCGATGGCTTCACCTCCACCCTGCTCTACTCCAAATACCAGAAGCACGACGAGATCGCGGCCCTGGGCCGGGACCTGGAGTCGGCCAAGACGAAATTCCTGTACCGCGACTTCCGCGAGGGGTGGAAAGAGGGCATCGAGACCTCCAAGGAGTGGGGAATCTACCGCCAGCAGTATTGCGGCTGCCTGTACAGCGAGAACGAGCGGTACAAACGGGAACTGATGGTCCGCCCATGAACGCGCTGCTCCACTTCCTGTTCTCGCCCGGGCACGCGTTGATCGGCTTCCTGCTGCTCAAGACGGCGGCCGTGCTGGCCCACGGCCTGGCGCAGGGTTCCACCGAGGCCTGGGGCACCGGCATCCTGGCCCTGATCGTCTACGGGATCCTCGCCGGATTCGCCCGGGCCGGGCGAGTCATCTCCATCTGGGCCGTCACCATCCTCATGCTCTACGAAGGGGCCGGGGCGTTGCTCCTCGGCTGGTCCGGCTTAAAGGACGCGCCCGGCGTGGCCGTGATCGGGTTCGTCGCGGCCGCCTATCTCATCGCCGGAGCGCTGGCGGTCTTTTCGAGCCGCCGGAGGGGCTGACCATGGGCAGGATTCACGACGAGAACGTCCCCACGCGTCCCGCCTTCCCCGCCGCCGGGTCCAAGCCCGTCCGAGGCGCGGACGACGACAAGGGGCTGCTGCTCTACGTCCACGTGCCCTTCTGCCGCTCGCGCTGCCACTATTGCTCCTTCCACTCGCAGTCCTTCGACCAGACCACCTTCGCCTGGTACCTGTCCCTGCTGCTCAAGGAAATCGAGCTGTGGGGGCGGCGGCTGCAACGCCCCCGGCTGCGCACGGTCTATTTCGGCGGCGGCACTCCGTCCCTGATCCCCCTGGCCCAACTCGACCGGATCATGGCCGCGCTCCGCAAGGCGTTCGTCCTCAATCCGGGCCTGGAGACGACCATCGAGGCCAACCCGGACTCGGCCCACGACGTGAGTTACTTCCGGGGGCTCCTGTCCCTGGGGTTCAACAGGCTGTCGCTGGGCATGCAGAGCCTCAAGGACGCGGACCTGCAGACCTTGGGCCGCCCGCATTCCGCGGGCATGGCCTACCAGGCCTTCGACCAGGCGCGGCGGGCCGGGTTCGGCAACATCGGCCTGGACCTCATCTGGGGGCTGCCCGGCCAGAAGCTCAAGGTCTGGCTCGACCAGTTGCGCATTGTCTCGGAGATGCGGCCCGAACACATTTCGGCCTACAACCTGACCCTCGAAGAGGGCACGGTCATGGCCCGGCGCTGCGGCGAGGGCGGCGATCTCACCCTGCCGCTGGACCAGGAACAGGGGCGCATGTTCGTCTACGGGGCCGAATACCTGGAGTCCACGGGCTACCTGCATTACGAGGTCTCCAACTTCGCGCGCATGGGCTTCACGTCCGTGCACAATTCCGGTTACTGGGACGGGTCCGACTACCTGGGGCTCGGGCCGTCGGCCGTGTCCACCCTGGGCCGCAGGCGGTTCACGGTGCCGCGCTACATGGACGAATACGACGCGTACGTCCGCGGCGAACTGGTGGGCAACGACTACGAGGATCTGACCGACGACGATCTGCTCAAGGAACTGGTCATGCTCTCGCTACGCACGGCCAAGGGACTGGATTTGAAGGAATACCGGAGACGCACGGGCATGGATCTGATCAAACGCCGGGAGCGGCTCGTCAGCGCCCTGCACCGAGAGAATCTGGTGCGCATCTCGGGCGGCAGGCTCCGGCTGACCAAGAACGGCATGCTCGTATCCAACGTGATCATCGAACGGCTCGCCTTCGGGGACTAGGAGGACAAGTATGCGCACGCCATCCCTGTTCCGCATCTTCCTCGTCTTCCTGCGCCTCGGACTGACCGCCTTCGGCGGCCCGGCCATGGTCCCGTTCATCCGGGCCAGGGCCGTGGAACGCGAGGGGTGGCTGGACGAGTCGTCGTTTTCGCTGGGCATGTCCCTGACCCAGCTCCTGCCCGGGGCCACGGCCATGCAGGTGGCCGCCTATGTGGGGTTGCGGGCGCGCGGCGGGGCCGGGGCTCTGGCCGCCTACACGGGCTTCGGTCTGCCCGCCCTCCTGCTGATGCTCGGCCTGAGCGCGCTCTATTTCTCGGCCCGGGACGTGGCCGCCGTGACCGCGGCCTTCACCGGCCTGCAACTGGTCATCACCGCCCTGATCCTGCACGCGGCCGTAAACTTCGCCCGGCGCTACCTGGACACCCTGGCCGACAAGCTCCTGGCCTGCCTGGCGGGCGTTTGGCTCGGCCTCAAGGGCAACCCCATCCTGGCCATGGCCGTGGTTTGCGTTCTGGCCGTGCTTCTGCTCCGCGACGAGGGATGCGGGCTCAATGCGCCCGAAGCAGGGACCGGACGCGGCCCGCTGCGCTTCGCCGCCCTGCTCCTGGCCGCGCTCCTCGCCTTCCTGGCGGCGTTGTACCTGGTCGATCCCCAATTGTTCCGGCTGGGCCTGCTCATGGTCAAGATCGACTGTTTCGCCTTCGGCGGCGGCTACGTGTCCGTACCGCTCATGCTCCACGAGGTGGTCGAGGTGCACGGCTGGCTGACCGGCCCCATGTTCATGGACGGCATCGCGCTCGGGCAGGTCACGCCCGGCCCCATCGTCATGACCGGGGCGTTCGTGGGCTACGCCGTGGCAGGCCTGACCGGCGCCCTGGTGGCGGCGGTGACCGTGTTCTCGCCCTCGCTCATCGTCCTGTGCGCCACCACCCCGTTCGCCGACCGGCTGGTCAGTTCGCCCGTGGCCCGGCGGGTGCTCAAGGGCAGCCTCATCTCCCTGGTGGGCCTGATGGCCGCCGTGGCCGTGCGCTTCGGCCTGTCCATCCACTGGACCGTCCCCCAGGCGGTCTTCGCCCTGGCCGCGTTCATCGCCCTGCGCCGCGGGGTGGACATCCTCTGGGTGGTCCTGGCCGGGGCCGGCATCGGGGCCATGATCTTCTGAGCCCGACGCGCGGCCGTATTGACAGAACCATTCGGCCGCCGTAAGAATTTTAGATACTTGCCAGAAAATCGCCTGTTACGGGGCCATTCGACGCGGCCGCAGGCAACCCGGAGGATGAGGCATGATCGATCCCAGAAATATACCATTCCGCTACAAACTCATTCTCGGCGTGACGGCCATGGTCGCCCTGACCGCCGTGATCCTGGCCGGAGGCATCCTCTTCACCATGGACAACGCCCTGGGCGGGCTGGATATTGATCCCACAATCCTGGCCGGGGCGGAGCACAGAATCCTGCTCGTGGCCGCGCTCATCGTGGCGGCGGGCGTGATCGGATCCCTGCTGGGCAGCCTTGTCCTGGTACGCATCCTGATCCAGCCCCTGCGCCAGCTCTCCGCCTACACGCTCGAAGTGGCGGCGGGCAATTACGGCGCGGACATCGAATACCGGACCAAGGACGCCATCGGCGAAACCATTGACGCGGTGCGGAACATGACCGTCGAGCTCAAAACCCGGCTCGGCATGTCCCAGGGGCTGTTGACCAGCCTGACCCAACCGTGCGTGGTCGTGGATACCGACGAAATCATCACCTTCCTGAACCAACCCGAGCTGGACCTGCTCCAGATCGACGAGCCGCCGTCGAAGTTCATCGGCATGCACCTGTCCGAGTTCGTCTATGGCGACCATTCGCGGCCGACCCTGCTCGCCCAATGCATGCGCGAGGACCGCATCATCGCGGGCCAGGCGACCGAAGGCACGGGCCGCAAGGGCCGTCCCTACCACCTGCTGGTGGACATCTCTCCCATCAAGGATCTGGACGGAAACATCATCGGGGCGTTCACCATCCTGACCGAGACCACGGAAATCAAAAAAAGCGAAGCCGAGGCCCTGCACCAGCACGAACTCATCGCCGAAACCGCCCGCGAGGCCGAGTCCATCGCCCGCGAGATGGAAGCGGCATCGGACACCCTGTCGCGCAAGGTGGACGAAGCCAACCACGGCTCGGACGTTCAGCGCGATCGGGCCACCGAGACCGCCACGGCCATGGAGCAAATGAACGCCACCGTGCTCGAAGTGGCCCAGAACGCCGGAAAGGTTTCGAGCAACGCGGACGACATGCGCGATCTGGCCGAGGAAGGCGCCGGGCTGGTCAACCAGGTGGTCGAGGCCGTCCGGGGCGTGGGCGTGCGGTCCGAGGCCCTGAAGGACTCCATGGCCCAGCTGGACCGGCAGACCGGGGACATCGGCACGATCATGCAAATGATCGACGACATTGCGGACCAGACCAACCTGCTGGCGCTCAATGCGGCCATCGAGGCGGCCCGGGCGGGCGAGGCCGGGCGAGGCTTCGCGGTGGTGGCCGACGAGGTCCGCAAGCTGGCCGAAAAGACCATGACCGCCACCAAGGAAGTGGACACGGCCATCCAGGCCATCCGCACCGGCACCCGCGAGAACGCGGCCGCCACCGAAGACGCCGTGGCCGCCGTCCGCGAATCCACGGACTTGGCGGGCCGGGCCGGGCAGTCCATCGAAAACATCCGGCAGGCCGTCACCCTGACCGCGGACCAGGTCCGCTCCATCGCCACGGCCGCTGAGGAACAGTCGGCCACCAGCGAACAGGTCACCCGGGCCACTGAGGAAATCACCGCCATTTCCCGCGATACCGCCCAGGCCATGAGCGAGGCCCGCACCGACCTGGACCGCCTGGCCGCCCTGGCCGGTTCCCTCAAGGAACTCATCGACCGCATGCAGTCCTGACCGGGCTTAGGCCCGGCACGAGGACGGGAAGCCCGCCCAAAAGGGCGGGCGGCCGCCGGTCAGCCCAGCACGGCCCGGACCAACTCCGGAGTGCGCGTTCCGGCCTTGCCTTCCAGGAAATAGTCGGTGGTGTTGTAGGTATACGCGGTGTCCCGCAGGTTGATCTCGATGATCGTGCCGCCGTGGTTCTTGACCACATGGGGGATGCGCCCGGCCGGGATGACTTCGCCGCCCGTGCCGATGACCAGGCAGACGTCCGCCTGCTTGGCCAGGTCCGTGGCCGCTGCGTGCACGTCGCTCGGGATGCCCTCGCCGAAAAAGACGAAGTCGGGCTTGAGCAGGCCGCCGCAGACGGGACAGGGCGGCGGCAGGATTTCGAGGGAGATGCGGTCGGAGTCGAAGAACGTCCGGCAGGAAAGGCACTGCATACGCCGGGTGGAGCCGTGATACTCGTACACCGTGCGGCTTCCGGCGGTCTGATGCAGCGAGTCGATGTTCTGGGTGACGATACCGACAAGCTTTCCCGCCGCCTCCAGTTCGGCCAGGGCCAGATGGGCCGGGTTGGGCCGCGCCCGGCCGAGCATGTCGAAGAATATCTCCTTGAGCAGGGGCCAGACCTCTTCGGGATGACGCTTGAAATACCCCTTCTCGAATTTGTCCGGGTCGTACTTGGACCACACGCCGCCCGGTCCCCGAAAGGGCGGGATGCCCGATTCCACGGAGATGCCCGCGCCGGTGAAGGCCATGGCGCAGCGGGCCTTGCCCAGGGCCTCGGCGGCGTTGTGCAGAGCGTGGTTCGACATGGCTAATGTCCGGCAAAGACCATGTGGACATGGCCCTGCGCGTCCTGGGTCAGGGTGAAGATGGCGGCCCAGCGGTCGATGCAGCCGCCCTCATGGCTGCTTGGCGGCCCAAGTACGGCCGGGTCCACGGAAATCTCCGCGTTGACCGCCCCTTCCTTGATGAAGACCAGGCTCCAGCCGCCCTCCTTCCGGGGGGCGAGCATGTAGTCGCGGCCGAACAGGGTGGAAAAATCGTGCTCCGCGCCGGGCAGGACCACGCACACGGAATCCCAGTCGTAGTACTCCATGAAGGCGTCCAGGGAATGCGCCTTGCCGCTCCCGGCCCGTGTCTCCTTCAGGGCCTTGAAGAAACGGTCGCTGACGTACCTGCCCGTGTAATCGAAGGAGACCATCACGGTGAACAACAGGAGCAGGCCGACGGTCACGACCAGCGCGCTTTTGGTTCTCATGTGCATGGGCATATCCCTCCCCTGGACGCAACCCCGAAGCAATCCCTTTGGAAAAACCCTAAAGGTTTGGCCGATTCCGGTCAAACCCACCCACGGTCTCGCACCGGCCCGCTTCGTCATCAATTGTCGACAAGAATTTTAACATTATTGGCAATATTCCGACATTTTTTCCACTTTTGTCAAACGTGAAAAATACTTTTGTGTAGATCTCGCCAGAATTACGGGTTTTTTGCTTGGCCCCGGTTTTGCATAGCAGTCCGCTGGAGGTTTGAACAATGAATTTCACCGACAACGCCTTTATCCTGGTTTGCGCTGCCTTGGTCATGTTCATGACCCCCGGGCTGGCGCTGTTTTACGGCGGTCTGGTCCGCTCGAAAAACGTTCTGGCAACCATCATGCAGTCCTTCATCATGCTCGGGCTCATGTCCGTGCTCTGGGCAGTCATCGGCTATACCCTGTCCTTCGGACCCGACATCGGCGGGCTCATCGGCGGATTCGACTTCGCCTTCCTGAACGGTGTGGGCATGACCAACGCGGGCTCCCCGGCCGAGAACCTGCCCCATCTGACCTTCATGATCTTCCAATGCATGTTCGCAGTCATCACGCCCGCCCTGATCACCGGGGCGTTCGCCGAGCGCATGAAGTTCGGCGGCTTCATGGTCTTTTCCGGCCTGTGGCTGATCCTGGTCTATGCGCCCATGTGCCACTGGGTCTGGGGCGGCGGCTGGATGGGCGCCATGGGCGCCCTGGACTTCGCGGGCGGCGCGGTGGTCCACATGAGTTCCGGCGCGGCGGCCCTGTGCTGCGCCATCCTCATCGGCAAGCGCAAGGGTCACGGTTCCACGGCCTTCATCCCGCACAACCTGCCCATGACCATCCTGGGGGCGGCCATCCTCTGGTTCGGCTGGTTCGGCTTCAACGCGGGCAGCGCCCTGGCCGCCGACGGCGTGGCCGCCAACGCCTTCGTGACCACGCACATGGCCACGGCCGCCGCGGCCCTGTCCTGGATCATCGCCGAGTGGCTGCACGGCGGCAAGGCCACCACCCTGGGCGCGGCCTCGGGCGCGGTGGCCGGATTGGTGGCCATCACCCCGGCCGCCGGGTTCGTCACCCCCATGTGGGCCATCGTGCTCGGCCTGGGCGCGGGCGTGCTGTGCTACGGCGGGATCATGCTCAAGAACAAATTCGGCTACGACGACGCCCTGGACGTGGTCGGCATCCACGGCCTGGGCGGCACCTACGGCGCCCTGGCCACAGGCGTGCTGGCCACGGTGGGAGCGGACGGCCTCATCGCGGGCAACGCGCACCAGCTGTGGGTCCAGTTCGTCTCCGTGGTGGCCACCTGGGCCTTCTGCTTCGTCATGACCTTCATCATCTTCAAAGCGGTGGACGCCACCATCGGCCTGCGGGCCAGCGACGAGGAGCAGGACAGAGGCATGGACATTGCCGAGCATTCCGAGACCGGTTATCAGTGGTAGCAGCCAAGGAGACAGCGACATGAAAAAAATCGAGATCATCACCCGGACCTTCAAGCTCGACGAGGTCAAGACCGCCCTCGCCGGCATCGGCGTGAAGGGCATGACCGTCAGCGAGGTCAAGGGATTCGGCCGCCAGGGCGGACACAAGGAAGTCTACCGGGGCGCGGAATACCAGGTGGACTTCGTGCCCAAGATCAAGATCGAGGTCGTGGTCGAGGACGACTTCGCCTCCGAGGTGGTGGAAGCGGCCCGCGCGGCCGCACGCACCGGCGAGGTGGGCGACGGCAAGATATTCGTCTCCCCCGTGGACGAGGTGGTCCGCATCCGCACCGGCGAGACCGGCGAAGAGGCCATCTAACCAACGAGAAAACGTTTTCCGGCCCGGACATCCGGGCCGGGTCCATCCGGGCCGACGAGGAAGGAGAGTCCCGGCAGCCCGGGCACATTCCAGCCCATCCGGGCTGGCGGCGGCCGGGGGAAGGAGAGGCCCCCGGCCGCCTTCTCGTCGGCATACGGACAACCCAGGAGCCGCCCCATGCAGTCGGACAGCCATCTCCCCGAATCCGCCCGCAGACTGAAACAGGCCCGGGCGGCCCTGTGGGCACGGGCCGAAGCCGGGGCCGTAGGCGGTTTCGCCTGGGAATACACGCACCTGGTGGACCAATATTTCGAAGACCGCATCCGCGAGGCCGGTCCCCAGCGGTTCGCCTTCGTGCTCACGGCCGTGGGCG
This sequence comes from Desulfovibrio sp. Huiquan2017, assembly GCF_017351175.1. Classification (NCBI taxonomy): domain Bacteria; kingdom Pseudomonadati; phylum Thermodesulfobacteriota; class Desulfovibrionia; order Desulfovibrionales; family Desulfovibrionaceae; genus Desulfovibrio; species Desulfovibrio sp. Huiquan2017. The sequence continues at coordinate 74,148 of NZ_JAFMPN010000011.1, forward strand.
GCTACGGACGCGGACGGTTGTGCCCCGGCTCGGACGTGGACGTGCTTCTGCTCTTCAAGCGCCGCATCCCGTCCGGAGCGGACCAATTCATCAAGACCCTGCTCTACCCCCTGTGGGACCTCGGCCTGGATCTGGGTCACGGCGTGCGCACCGTGGCCGATTGCGTGTCCCTTGCGCGCAAGGACTTCCAGGTCCTGGCCTCGCTCATGGACGCCCGCCCCCTGGCCGGGGAGGCCAAGGTCTTCGAGGCCTTCCGGGCGTCCTTCGCCTCCCGGGTCCTGAAGAAGTCCGGCGAGACCTTCGCAGCGTCCCTGCGTGACCACAACGCGGCCCGCGCCGCCCAGTACGGCGACGCCTCGGCCCTGCTCGAACCCGAGCTCAAGAACGGTCTGGGCGGGCTGCGCGACGGCCAGCAGGTGGCCTGGCTGACCCGGGTGCTCGGGATTCTGGGACGCGACGCCCTCTTCCTGCCCGAGGAACTGGCCCGGCTGCGCGAGGACCAGGCTTTCCTCAACCGCGTGCGCACGGCCCTGCACCTGGCCGCCGGGCGCAAGACCGACCGGCTCTTCTTCGACCTCCAGCCGCCCACGGCGCGGCTCATGGGCTTCGCCCCCCGGACCGCCTCGCCCGGAGACACCGGCCTGGCCGTGGAATTTTTCCTGTCCCGGCTGCACCAGGCCATGACCCGGATCAAGGCCATGCGCGAGGCCCTGTTCCAGGAGGCCTTTCCGGCGCGCACCGGCCGCCCGCCCGAACTGTCCATCCGCAACCTGGACGCCGGGGTCGGGGGCATTCGTTTCAGGCGGCAATCCGAGGTCACCCCGGACAACGTGCTCGGCGCATTCCTGGAATCCGCGCGCACCGGCCTGCCCCTGACCTGGGGAGCGCGGCGCATCATCCGCCGCGACCCGGCCCGGTTCGCGGCGGGGCTGGCAGGCAAGCCCGAGACCCTATCCCTGCTGGTGGAGATATTCCTGGCCCCGCACTGCCGCACCGCCCTGGACGGGCTCTTGGAGACGCGGCTTCTGCCCGCTCTGTTCCCGCCCTTCGCCGAGGTCGAGCATCTCATCCAATTCAACGACTACCACGTGCACCCGGTGGGCAGGCATACCTTGGCCACCGTGGCCCTGCTTTCGGACTTCCTGCGCGGCGACGGAGAATGGACCGGCAAGTTGGCCGTCCACGTCGCCGATCCCGCCCGGTTGGTCCTGGCCGGATTCTTCCACGACTTGGGCAAGGGCGCGCCCGACCACTCCGAGGCCGGGGCCGTCCTGGCCCGCGAGATGCTGACCCGCTACGGCAGACGGGACGAGATCGTCGAGGACGTAGCCTTCCTGGTGAGGCACCACCTGCTCCTGCCCAAGACCGCCACCAGGCGCGACCTGTCGGACGAACGCACGGTCTCGGACGTGGCCGCCACGGTCGGGACCACGGCCCGCCTGGACATGCTCCACCTGCTTTCCGTGGCCGATTCCATGGCCACCGGACCGCGCGCCTGGAGCGGCTGGACCAGTTCCCTGCTCGGCGAACTGTATTTCAAGGTACGCAACCTGTTGCGCCACGGCCCTCTGGCCGAGCCGGCCGCGGCCCGCCGCCTGGCCGACGCCCGGCTGGCCGTGCTCTCCGCCGCCTCGGACCAGGACCCGGAGTACGTGGACGCGGCCCTGCGGGCCATGCCCCCGCGCGCCTTCCTGGCCCTGACCCCCGAGGCCATCGCCGGACACGTCCGGCTGGTGAAAAAACTCTGGGCGGCCGTGGCCGATGACCACATGCGCAAGCCGTCCTCCATCGGCGGTAAGGGGGTCAATCTCATCGAGGCCGCCCCGGGCAGAGCCGAGAACACCTTCAAGCTGACCATCGCCGCCGTGGACCAACCCCGCCTCTTCGCCACCATAGCCGGAGCCCTCTCCCTGCACGGCCTGAACATCCTGGCCGCCGACATCTTCACATGGAAGGACGGCACGGCCGTGGACGTCTTCACCGTGGCCGAACCGCCCGAGAACCTGTACCCCGAGGAAGTCTGGGCCCGAGTCAGCCGGTCCGTGCGCTACGCCATGGTCGGCAAACTCGATCTGGCGGCGCGACTCAGGGAGCGCGGCGAATCGCCCCTGAACCGCGGGCGGGGCCGTCCACGCCTGAAGCCCCTGGCGACCATCGACAACCGGGCGAGCGACTTCTACACCGTGGTGGAGGTGGCGGCCACGGACCGCACCGGTTTCCTGTTCGACATGGCCCGCACCCTGGCCGCCCACGGGCTGTCCATCCACCTGGCCATGATCACGACCATCAAGGGCCGGGCCGCCGACGTCTTCCACGTGCGCACGCAGGACGGTCAACGATTGCTGGACGAGGAACGCATGGCCGCCCTGCGCAGGGATCTCCTGCACGCAGCCACGCCCCGGTAAAAGCACTTTACTTTTCGAAGACGGGCCGTAAAGTGTGAACAAACCGCAGCCCGAGGACGCATCATGCCCATAGATCTGACCATCTTTTCCGACTTCGTCTGTCCGTTCTGTTTCGTCGGCTCGGGGATCATCGACCACCTGAGGCGCGATTTCGACCTCCGCGACACATGGCTCCCCCACGAACTGCACCCGGAGACCCCGCCCGAGGGACGCCCGGTGGACGAATTGTTCGACCGCTTCGACATCGACCAGGTGACCATGACCTGCAACCAGCGAGGCAAGCCCTACGGCATCCGATTCACCCGGATGACCACGCTGTCCAACTCCCGCCTGGCCCTGGAGGCGGCGGAATTCGCCCGGGACGCGGGCCGGTTCCACGAGTTTCACGAACGCATGTTCCGGGCCTGCTTCACCGAGGGCAGGAACATCGGCGACATGGAGGTCATCCTGGACGTAGCCGTCCGCTCGGGCCTGGACCCGGCCGGAGTCGGGGAGGCGCTCACGGACCATCGCTACGCCGCGCGGATCAAGGACGGTTCGGCCCGGGCGCGGGCGGCGGGCGTGACGGCCATCCCCTCCTTCTTCATCAAGGGGCAGCCGCCCATCACCGGGGCCGTGGACGAGGCCGTCCTGCGCCGGGCCCTGGAAACGGCTCTGCGAGCCGAGTGAACCACAATAAACCACAACAAACCGCAACGAGTTGAGAGATATGGCACAACAGGCTGAAATCGTGATTTTCTTCACCGGAGGGACCATCGGCATGTCCCCGGTGGAAGGCAAGGAAGGCGTGGCTCCCGGCGGCAACTTCGACGGGTTGCTCAACCAACTTTCGCCCCAGGAGGCGACCGTCACCCTACGGCCCGTGCTCTGGTCGGACAAGCCGAGCCCGCACATGACCCCGGCGGACATGTTTCGGCTGGCCCGCGACGTGGAGGCCGTCCTGCAGGAAGAGTCCGTGCTCGGGGCCGTGGTCCTGCACGGCACGGACACCCTGGTGGAAACCGCCTACATGTGCGACCTGGTCATCCACTCGGACAAGCCGGTCATCCTGACCGGGTCCATGCGCTACTATTCCGAGGCGGGCTACGACGGCATCCGCAACCTGGCCAACACCGTACGCGCCTGCCTGCTCCCCCTGCCTCCCGGCATCGGGGCGTGCATCCTGATGACGGACCGCATCTTCGCGGCCCGCGAGGCGGTCAAGGTCAACTCGCTCAACGTGGACGCCTTTGAATCCCGCGAGGCAGGCGTGGTCGGCTACGTGGCCGGGGAGTCCGTGCTCCTGGCCCGACGCCATTCCCTGGCCATGCCCCGGCGCAAGTTCAATCCGGCCGCCATCGAATCCAACGTGCCGCTCATCACCGCGTATACGGGAATTGACCGGAAACCTCTCGATCATGCAATAAGCGAGGGTGCAAAGGGGATTGTAATCGAAGGGTTCGGCGCGGGCAACGTGCCTCCGGCCATGGTCGAAGGCATCGAGGCGTGCCTGGACAGGGGCCTTCCCGTGGTCCTGACCACCCGCTGCATCGAGGGCGGGGTCTGGCCCATCTACGGCTATCCCGGCGGCGGGGCCGACCTGCACGCCAAGGGGGTCATCCTGTCCGGCAGGCTAGGCGGGCCCAAGGCACGCATCCGGCTCATGTGCGCCCTGGGGCTGACCAGCGACCCGGACGCGATCCGCGAGATATTCGAAGAGGCCTAGCCGGTTATCTGGAGCTTTCGGCGAAATGCCGGAACTCGGCCAAGGCGCGACTCTGGACCATGGCCCGGACCGCGTCCAACTGGTCGTGGTTCTCTATGACCAGGTTGACGATGTCCATGTCCAGAAATCCGTTGTCCGCCATGGAGCGGAGCACGGCCACGACACGCTCGCGGGGCATGCCCTTGCGGTAGGGCCGGTCCTCGGTGATGGCCGTGTGCACGTCCGCCACCTGCATGATCCGGGAGCCTAGGGACAAGTCCTTGTCGGTCAATCCCAGGGGATACCCCTTGCCGTTGAGCCGCTCATGGTGCTGGCAGGCCCAATCCGCCACTTCGCCCAGCCCGGGGATGGAATGCAGGACTTCGGCGCAGACCGTGGCGTGATCCTTGATCCGGACGTATTCGTCCTCGTCCAGGGCGCCCGGCTTGTCCAGCAGGACCGTGGGCACGGCCAGCTTGCCGATGTCGTGCAGGTTTGCGGCCAGCCGCATGGCTTTCTGTTCCTGCTCGCTCATGCCCGCCAACCGGGCCAGTTGGACCGCGGTTTCGGCCACGCCCGCCGTGTGGGTGGCCGTGTGGCGGCTTCGGAAGTCGATGATCCGGGTGAAGAAACCCGAAAAGTCGATGAGCTGGTCCGGGGTGATGCGCACGTCGAGTAAATCCTTGGAGAGCATCTCGCGCACGGGACGGTCCATGTCCTCGACCAGGGGCCAGAAGATGCCTCCCTCGGCCAGCTCCTTGAAGGCCTGGAGCAGCTCCGGGGCGTACAGGTCCGAGGTAAACCCGGCCACGGCCCGTTCCACCGCCTCGCGTTCGAGCCCCTTGGAGCCCGTCCGGCGCAGGATGTCCACTCGGTCGGCCAGGTTGACAATGTTGGACAGCAGCAGGGTTTCGCGGTCGCCCTCCTGTCGAACGACCCGCAAATCCCTCCAACTGGTGTGGTGATAGAGGACGATGCGCGAAGCGCGATCCAGGAAGGGGTGATCCTTGAGCAGCCGGTAGCCGACCACGGCATGCTCCTCCAGGTCCGCGTCGAAGCTCAGCCCGTCCAGGGCCAGGTCCATGGAAAAGGCCCCGATGTCGTGGAGTAACCCGGCCAGAAGCAGATCGACCAGGGAAGAGGCCCCGATGCCCACATGGCCGCCCAGAAGGGCCGACCCCAGCCCCACCCGCCGGTGGTGGCCTGTGACCGTAGGTGAAATATAGTCCAGAGCGGAGGATATGCCGCAGGCAAGGTCGATGAGAGAAACGTTTTCCATGTCGAATCACACTATCTTGTACGAATATTCAAAAAACTAAACCGCGCTCTTGAAGAATCGCCGCTTGCCCGGCCGCTGCCAATTATATTTCCATTCCGGGCACAGGGGCCACAACATATCCGCCACAGGTTGTCAACAACCGGTGACATAGCCGCCCCGGCGACCACCGGTCCCGAACCATGTCAAGTTGATTTTCCCTGCCGATCGAACGCTTTTCCCTGCCATTCGTTGCCCGAAGCCGGGTGCGCGAAAAACCCGTGGTACGCTGTCCGCACCGGGATGCCCGCAACCCTAGCCAAACGAGGAACACGCCAATGGCAACGAGTGTGATTGAAATCTGCAACAATGCCCTGTTGGACCTGGGAGAGGACGCGATCATGTCCCTGGGAGACAATTCCAAGGCCGCCGGGCTGTGCAACCACCGCTGGCCCTCGGTGCGCGACGCCGTGTTGCGCGCCCACCCGTGGAACTGCGCCATGGCCCAGGCCGAACTGGCCGCCGGGGCCACGGCCCCCTTGTGGAAATGGGCCTACAAGTATGTCCTGCCCACGGATTTCCTGCGGATCATCGCCATCACCGGTGCGGACGGCGAGGAGGTGGGGGATTGGGAAATCCAGGCCGGGATCATCCTCTGCGACGAGAACGCCCCGATTTTCATCTCCTACGTGCGCCGGGAGACCGACCCCAAGAAGTATGACGCCCTGCTGGCCGAGGCCCTGTCCGCGCGGCTGGGGGCCACCCTGGCCTACCCTCTGTCCGGGTCCACGTCCCTGGCCCAGTCGTGTTGGAAGGCCTATCAGGAGAAGCTGGCCGAGGCGCGCGGCGTGAACGCCCGCGAGGGCGTACCCGAGTCCGTGACGCCGACCACATGGCTGGGAGCCAAGTTCGGGGGCTGACAAAAAGGCGGCGCGGCCCGAATCGGGCCGCGCCGAAAACTATTTTACGGACAGGGAGGCCGCGTAGAAGAACTCGTTCAACGGCGAGTCGGACGGGGTGGTCCATTCGCGCTCGACCCGAACCCGCTCGTGGTCACCGGCGAACCGGGTGACGAGCCCCTGGTTCTCCTCGGGATTGAGAGTACAGGTGATGACCGCGATACGCCCGCCGGGCCGGACCCGCTCCAGGGCGTTGTCCAGGATCTCCCGCTGCAACAGGGTCAGGTCCCCGAGATCGGCGGGCCGACGCTTCCATTTGGTGTCCGGGCGGCGCGAAAGCACGCCCAGCCCCGAGCACGGCATATCCAGGAGGATGACGCCGGGCACGCGGGGCGGTTCGGCCTCGGCCGCGTTGGCCTCGAAGGTCTCCACCCCGGGCAGTTCGCGGCACAGCGCGGCCAGGCGGCCCCGATGCGGGTCCGAGGCGAACACGTCGAGCCCCTTTTCCAGCAACACGCGGGTCTTGCCCCCCCGTCCGGCGCAGGCGTCCCAGACCGGGCCGTCCCAGGTCTCCGGCTCCAGGGCTTCCATGGCCTGGCGCGCGGCAAAGGACTGCCGGGCCAGGGGAGGGTCGGGTTCGCCCTCGAAAGCGGTACCCGCGGGCAGGGCGAAACTCATGCCGTCGATATCAAGAAGCTCGGGCCAGCTCGAAATCTCGGTGTACAGGGCGTCCGCCTCGGGGTGGCCGAAGAGGTTGAAGCCGAGCGCCGGGGGTCGAAGCTGAGCCTCCAGATAGTCGATGGCCGTCTTCTCCCCGTATTCGCGCCACCACAGGTCCACCAGCCATTGCGGGCAGGAGTACCAGCGAGACAGAAATTCCGGCAGGGAGGCGTCCTTGCGGAAAAAGTCGGGATCATGGGCGTCGTCGCCCAATTCGGACACCCGCCGAAGCACGGCGTTGAACAATCCGGCCAACCGCGCGCCCGGCTTGGACTTGGAAAACTCCACGGCCCAATCCACCGAGGCGTAGGCCGGGACCTTGTCCAGAAACAGAATTTCGTAGGCGGCCACACCCATGGCCAAACGCATCTTGGGATTGAGCTTCCCGGGATCCTTGAGGAACCTTGAAAGGACGTACTCAAGGCGGCCCTTAAGCCGCAGGTATCCGTAACTCAACTCCGTGGCCAGGCCTTGGTCGCGCGGGTCGTCCACGCCGGAGGACAGGGCCGCATCCAGGGAGGCCTGGATGTCCTGCTTGTTCATGAGACAACGAAACAGGGCTTCGAGCGCCACCCGCCTGGCGGCGGGCAAGGGCTTGGAGGAACGTGCTTGCATATCTGCCCTCTTACGCGCCGAGAACCCTATTTGGCAAGAGGCTCGACCCGACAGCCGCGTGACGAATTTGCGCCTTTCAGCAGCCGACCGTTATTCGAAAAGCTTTTTGGCGGCATTACCCGCGTCTTCGGCGGCCTTGTCCATCTGCTGGCCCGCCTCCTGGGCGGCCTTGTCGATTTTCTTGCCCGCCTTCTCCATGGGGCCTTCCTCGCTGCAGCCCACGGCCATGGCCACAAAGACGAGCAGACAGACCACAACGATAACTTTTTTGAATAATTTCATGGTAATAACATCTCCATTTATCGGTTTTCCAGGCGGCACGACTGGCTGTAATAGGCCATACCGAAGGCCATGTCCGTGACGGACGGACGGATGATGGCGTTGGCACCGTGGCCGTATTTCATCCACCCGCCCCGGCGCATGAGGACGGCCCGGGGGTGCAGGTCGTCAACGGTCCGGACCCGGACCTCCATGGCCCCGAGGTCCGTGACCAGATATACGTCGGATTCCGGGTCCAGGACACCAAAAGCGGGATTGGCCCGCGAAATCCATACCGAGGGCACGCCGCGCTGCTCCGCCTCGGGGATCTGCGAATGCAGAAAATCGCCGTGCACCACGGTCAGGAGTTGCAAGGGGTAATCCGGGTCCCGCCCAGGTTCGGGATGCAGCGCCTCGGGGAAGCGATACAGCCCGTCCAGATGGCCGAAGACCAGATTCTCGAAGGCCACGAAGGGATGGTTGACCCGGGCGAAGCCGTTCTCCCGCAACTCGTCAAAGGACACGCCCGAGCGCTTCAAGCCCTCGAGCAGACAAGTCTCCTCGTCCGGGAAGCGGACGGGCTCGCGCAACCGCGCCCCCAGGTCGGCCAGCACATCGAAATCCGGCCGGGCCAGGCCGCGCGGCGGGACGGCCGGAGCGCAGAGATTGACGTAATTATGGAGACAGGAACCGACCACGTCGCGCTGCTCGAACATGAGCGCAGGCGGCAGGATCACATCCGCGCACAGGGCCGTGTCGTTCAGGAATCCGTCCACCACCACCGTGAAGGGGGCCGTCAGCGCCCCGGCCACGGCCAGGCTGTCCGGGACCTGGTTGACCACGTTGTGCCCGTCGATCCAGACGAATTCCACGGGCGGATCGGCCCGGCGCAATTCCGCGCCCAGGTCTTGCAACAGCAGCCGCCGTGGCGTCTCCCGCTTCGCGCCGCCCTCGATCAGATGGGCCCAGGAACCGAGGTTGCGGCCCGAAGAAATGTTGAAATAGGCCCCCCCGCCGCGCACGCCGATGTTCCCGGAAACCATGGCCACGGCATTGATGAAGCGGACGTTCTCCCCGCCGAAGAGATAGCGCTGCAAGCCCCAGCCCAGGAGGGTGGCCGTATTGCCCCGATCCGCGTACCACTCGTAGACCATCTCCGCGTCTGCGGGCGGGACCTCGCAGGCCGCGCACAACTCCGTAAACCGCAGGCCGTCCACGAGCCCGCGCAGGGCGGGCCAGTTCTTGGTCCGGGTCAGGACCCACGGGTTGAGATCCCCCGCCTCCAGAAAGAGCTTGAGCACGGCGGCGGCCAGGAAACGGTCCGTACCCGGCCGGATGATCACGTTGACGTCGGAGAACTCGGGCGTGCCGTCGCCGCCCGGGGAGATGCTCAGGACCTCGACGCCCTTTTGCCGCGCTTTTTTCAGCAGGGCGAGCTGGTGCACGGAGCAACGGGTCAAATCCCGGCCCCAATTGACCACCCGGTCGCTGTTGAGGATATCCTCGGGGTCGTTGTGATTGAGCGCGCCGAAGTCGCGCAGGCAGGCCTCGATGCCGGTGTCGTCGCACAGGCAGCCGTACACCGAGGACGCGCCCAGGCGCTCGAAAAAGTTGGTGCTGGCCTGACCGAGAATGCCGCGATAGCCGTGGCCGTGAATGTGCAGAATGGTCTCGGGCGCACGCCGGGCCGCGTCGAGCCGGGCCGCGACGAGGTCGAGCGCCGTGTCCCAGTCCGTGGGCTCCAAGCGGTCCCCGCGCCGGACCAACGGTTCGGTGACGCGCTCGTCCGAATCCAGCCGTTGCAGGTAACGGGCCCCCTTCTTGCAACAAAAGCCCTTGGTGAACGGGTGGTTCGGGTTTCCCCGGATAGTCCGCTTTTCGGTATCGACCAGCAGCGAACAGGCGTCGCCGCAATCCATGGTGCATGCCGTAACGGTCTTCATACGCATTCTCCTTGCCCCGGACAGTGGATAATTTGATGCGAGAGGTCAAATCAAAAGAACCGGCCCCGCCCATCGGCTTCCCCTATGGCGGCCGGACGCCGAAATACGCGGCGCACGTTTTGACAATCATGCCCGTTTGGTCTAACCAGATTCGGTTCCACCGACCCGATCATATTTAAGGATATTGGACGCGACATGGCGAAAGTACAAAAAATAAAGGGATTCGCGGATCTTTTCCCGGAAGAGGCCGCCAAGTACACTTTCATGGAGGCCTGCGCCCGCGAGGTCTTCTCGTGCTACGGTTTCGGCGAACTGCGCACGCCCATCCTGGAGAAAACCGAACTGTTCCAGAAGTCCATCGGCGAGGACACCGACGTGGTCGGCAAGGAGATGTTCACCTTCCCGGACCGCAAGGGCCGCTCCCTGACCATGCGCCCCGAGGCCACGGCGGGCGTGGTCCGCGCGTTCATCGAATCCAAGACGCATCAGCCGGGCAACATTTCGAAATTCTTCACCTTCGGCCCCATGTTCCGGTACGAGCGCCCGCAAAAGGGCCGCCAGCGCCAGTTCCATCAGATCAACGCGGAGTGCTTCGGAGCGGACGAGCCCCAGGCCGACGCCGAGTTGATCCTCATGCTGACCACGTTCCTGCGCCGCATCGGCCTCAAGGCCCTGACCGTGGAGCTCAACTCCCTAGGCTGCCACGAATGCCGTCCGGCCTACAAGCAGGCCCTGGTGGACTACTACCACTCCAAGGACAAGGCGAACTTCTGCGAGGACTGTCGGCGGCGCATGGAGACCAACCCCCTGCGCGTGCTCGACTGCAAGGTGCCCTCCTGCAAGGAACTGGTCCAGGACGCCCCGCTGATCACCGATCACCTCTGCCCGGACTGCGAGGCCCACTTCGCGGACGTGCGCGCCGTACTCGACGGGGCGGGCGTGGCCTATACCCTGAATCCCCGCCTGGTGCGCGGCCTGGACTACTACGTGCGCACCTGCTTTGAAGTGACCAGCCTCGACATCGGGTCCCAGACCTCGGTGGCGGGCGGCGGCCGGTACGACGGCCTGATCAAGAGCCTGGACGGCCCGGACTGCCCGGGCACCGGCTTCGCCTGCGGCATGGAGCGCCTCGCCCTGCTGCTCGACGACGTCGCGCCCAAGGCCCCGGACTTCTACCTGGCCGTGGTGGACCAGAGCGCGGCCAACGAAGCCATGCTCTTTGCCCAGGCCCTGCGCGACAAAGGCCTGAACGGCGAGGTCAGCTTCGCGGGCGGCTCCATGAAATCCCGCATGCGCGCAGCCAACAAATCCGGCGCCCAAACCTGCCTGATCCTGGGCGGAAGCGAATTGGCCGACAAGACCGTCACGGTCAAGGACATGGCCGGGGACAAGGAACAGGAAACCGTGGACCGGGCCCTGTACCTGGCGAATTTGTAGGGAAAGAGACTGCCGCTGCACGGCGGGGTCGAGCGGCTTCGCCGCAGGGTACTGTACTCGAGCCTTCATGGTGTGGATACTGCCCGCCGAAGGCGCGACAAAAAGTTTTGGAAGATTCTCAAGAAACCTTTTTCAAAAGGTGTCTTGAGCCGCCGGAGGCAAGCCCCCGCAGGGGGAGCCGGAGGCATAAATACGAGATACCGGAGACACAATGTCCGAACAAGAGAGAGATTACGACGAGTTCCGCGTCATAGAGGACCTGGCGGGCTGGCGGCGCACGCACCACAACAACGAACTGACGGCCGCCGACATGGACGCGGAAGTCTGTCTCATGGGCTGGGTCCAGTTCCGCCGCGACCACGGCGGGCTGATCTTCCTGGACTTGCGCGATCGCGAAGGGCTGACCCAGGTGGTCTTCAACCCCGCGGACAACGCCGAGGTGCATGAACGCGCCCACGCCATCCGCCCCGAGTACGTGGTGGCGGTCAAGGGCAAGGTCCGCCCCCGTCCCGAGGGCATGGCCAATCCGAGCATGGTCACCGGCGAGATCGAGATCGAAGTCTCGGACTACAAGTTGCTGAACACCTCGGAAACCCCGCCCTTCCCCATCGAAGACCGCGTGGAGGTCTCCGAGAACCTGCGTCTCAAGTACCGCTTTCTGGATCTCAGACGCCCCTCCCTGGCCCGCAATTTCATCCTGCGCAACAAGGCCGCCCAGTCGGTGCGCCGCTACCTGGACGGGCTCGGCTTCCTGGAGGTGGAAACTCCGGTGCTGACCAAGTCCACCCCCGAGGGCGCGCGCGACTTCCTGGTGCCCTCCCGGGTCAACCAGGGCGAGTTCTACGCCCTGCCCCAGTCCCCGCAACTGTTCAAGCAGATGCTCATGGTCTCGGGCATGGACCGCTATTTCCAGATCGTCAAATGCTTCCGCGACGAGGACCTGCGCGCCGACCGCCAGCCCGAATTCACCCAGATCGACATCGAAATGTCGTTCGTGGACGAGGCGCTCATCCAGGAGATGGCCGAGGGCATGGTCCGGACCCTGTTCAAGGAGACCATCGGCGTTGACCTGCCCGATCCGTTCCCGCGCATGACCTTCGCCGACGCCATGCGCGATTACGGCGTGGACAAGCCGGACCTGCGCTTCGAGCTCAAGCACATCGACATCACCGATGTGTTCAAGAACTCCGGGTTCAAGGTCTTTGCCTCCTCCGAGCTGGTCAAGGTCATGGTCGTGCCCGGCGGAGCCGAGCTGTCCCGCAAGGAGATCGACGAGTACACCAAGTTCGTCGAGATCTACGGCTCCAAGGGCTTGGCCTGGATCAAGGTCAAGGAGGACGGCGAGTGGCAGTCCCCCATCGTCAAATTCTTCTCCGAGGACGAGATCGCCACCCTGCGCGAGCGCTCCGGCTGCAAGCCCGGTGACATCCTGTTCTTCCAGGCCGGTCCGGCGGACATCGCCAACGCCGCTCTGGGCAACCTGCGCTGCGAACTGGGCAAGCGGTTCGGCCTGATCAAGGAAGGCGAATTCAAGCCCGTCTGGATCACGGACTTCCCGCTGCTCGAATGGGACCCGGACGAAAAGCGGTTCGTGGCCCGGCACCACCCCTTCACCTCGGCCCGGCCCGAGCAGATGCAGGTTCTCAAGGACGATCCGGGCCAGGCCATCGCCCGGGCCTACGACATCGTCATGAACGGCTATGAAGTGGGCGGCGGCTCCATCCGCATCCACACCGAGGACCAGCAGAAGGCCATGTTCGCCGCCCTGGGCATCCAGGAGGACGAGGCTAGAGAGAAGTTCGGATTTCTCATGGACGCCCTCAAGTTCGGCGCGCCGCCCCACGGCGGCATCGCCTTCGGCCTGGACCGGCTGATCATGATCCTGACCGGCTCCAAGTCCATCCGCGACGTCATCGCCTTCCCCAAGACCCAGAAGGCCACCTGCCTCATGACCGAGGCCCCGTCCGAGGTCCCCAGCAAGCAGCTGCGCGAATTGGGCATCCGGTTGCGCGAAAAGAAAAAAGAAGAATAGCAAGCCGGGCGGGAGGGAAGTGGGCAAGCCGCTGCCCTCCCGTCCTCTTCACGGCGTTCCCCGCCTTTTCGCGGGCAGAGCGGGCCATGGGAACGCCTACCGAATCCGGCTGGTTTCATTTTGGAACTGGCCTTTTGAATTTCCGTACTTATTGGGATATTAGATATTGTCACTCACGCCGCAAACGGACCCGACGTTCCCCTCCTCCCTCCCCGCGGCGCGACGAAATATTCAGGAAAACGAGGGGATACGGGTCCGCAGGAGGCAACCGCTATGAAATTGCAGATATGTACCTGGCCCGATGAGGTCCTGGAGGCCAAGGCCGAACCCGTGGCCGAGATCACGCCGGAGCTGAACGAACTCATCGACGACATGGTCCAGACCATGTACGAATCCGACGGCGTTGGACTGGCCGCGCCCCAGGTCAACCGGTCCATCCGGCTGATCTGCGTGGACCAGACCGGCCCCAAGGAACGCGGCGAGCTGCGCGTGCTGATCAACCCGGAAATCGTGGAATGCGACGGCGAGGTGGAGTCCGAAGAGGGCTGCCTGAGCTGCCCGGAGCTGAACGTCAAGGTCACGCGTAAGGAGCGGGTCAAGGTCAAGGCCATGGACCGCGAAGGCAAGGACGTCTGCGTGGAGACGGACGGCCTCCTGGCCATCATCCTGCAACACGAAATTGACCACCTGGACGGCGTGACCCTGGCCGACCGCACGGGGCGCTTAAAAAAAGCCATGTACCGCAAGAAGGCCCTTCGATGGAAGTAACCGCCAACGGGGCGAACTCGCCCGAATCCTGGGGCGCGGTGGATCTCAAACCCCTGCGCGTGGTCTTCATGGGCACCCCGGATTTCGCGGCCGAGGCCCTCGAAATCCTGCTCAAATTCGACGCCGCCGACGTCGTGGCCGTGTACACCCAGCCGGACCGCCCGTGCGGACGCGGCAGGCAGTGCCGCCCCTCGGCCGTGAAGGAAGTGGCGCTCAAGCACGACATTCCGGTCCACCAGCCGGTCAACTTCAAGGACCCGGCGGACGTGGCCGAACTCGCCGCCCTCAAGCCGGACGTCCTGGTGGTGGCGGCCTACGGGCTGATCCTGCCGCAGAGCGTGCTCGACATCCCGACCGTTCTGCCCCTGAACATCCACGCTTCGCTGCTGCCCCACTGGCGCGGCGCGGCCCCCATCCAACGGGCCGTGGAAAACGGCGACGTGGTCACCGGCATCTCGATCATGAAGATGGAGGCTGGCCTGGACACCGGCCCCGTCATGGTCCAGCGCGCCCTGCGCATCGGATACAACGACCATGCAGGCACCATCCACGACGAACTGGCCCGGCTCGGCGGCATCTGCATCTGCGAGGCCCTGGCCCGCTTGCAGACCGGGGCCTACGACCTCAAGCCCCAGGACGACTCCCTGGCCACCTACGCGAAAAAGCTGGAAAAGAAGGAAGGCGAGATCGACTGGAGCCAACCCGCCGAGGCGATCCACAACCGCATCCGGGCCATGTATCCCTGGCCCGGGGCGTTCTTCGACTGGACCAACCCCGAAGGCAAGAACCTGCGTCTGCACGTGACCCCGGGCGAGATCTCCGAGGAGTCGGCCCCCAAGGTCGCGCCCGGCACCATCCTGGGCGAGATGGACGGCAAGCTGGCCATCACCACGGCGGACAGCATATACTTGACCCCGGAAGTCAAGCCCCAGGGCAAAAAAGCCATGGACGCCACGGCCTTCACCTGCGGGTACATGAAGGAATGCAAATAGGAACGCCTTTAGACCAGCCCCGGTCCGTGCACCGGGCGCGCAAGCGCCTGTTCGTCGGATTGATCAGCATTTCCTGCCTGGTCATCTGCGTCTTTCTGACGTTGCTCTGGCTGGTGCCGTACATCGGCCTGGACAACATCCACCCGGCGGCCAAATGGGTCCTCGGCGCGCTGGTCCTCGCCCTCATCGCCATGGTCTGCGTGGCCTACTGGGGACTGTTCCTGAACATCGTCACCAGGAAGCCCCTGCTCGGCGCGCAACGGTTCCGAGGATTGACCATCAAGCTCTTCCTGCCGCTCATGGTCCTGCTGGGCCGGGCACTTGGCTTCGACAAGGAGCAGATCATGCTCTCGTTCATCTCGGTGAACAATGAGCTCGTCCTGGCCGAGGCCGGGCGGTACGCGCCGAGGGACATTCTCCTGCTCATGCCCCACTGCCTCCAGAACTCCAAGTGCGACCGGCGGCTGACCTACGACATCAACAACTGCGTGCGCTGCGGCAAATGCCCCATGGCAGGCTTGCTCGGGCTGCACGACAAGTACGGCGTGAACCTGGCCATCGCCACGGGCGGGACCATCGCCCGTCGCATCGTGGTCCAGCTCCGGCCCCGGCTGATCATCGCCGTGGCCTGCTACCGCGACCTTTCCTCGGGCATCCAGGACACCTATCCCCTGCCGGTCTACGGCGTGCTCAACGAACGGCCGCACGGCCCCTGCCTCGATACCACGGTCTCCCTGCCCATCGTCGAGAAAATGCTGGATCGCTTCATCGACCCGGACAAGGCCAAAGACGGCCGGACCATCTCCACGGGCCAGGCGGCCCGGAGATAATCCCTTGGCGCAGGCCGCCTCACGGGCGGACTCGCCATGCCGATAAAAAAAAGGCCGGGAAAGCGCTCGCTTTCCCGGCCGTATCGTCTTCTCGTCACGCCCGTTACGGTGTGACCACCTCGATTCCGCCCATGTAGGGCTTGAGCACCTCGGGGATGACCACCGAACCGTCGGCCTGCTGGTAGTTCTCCAGCACGGCGACGAGACAGCGGCCCACGGCCAGGCCTGAGCCGTTCAAGGTGTGGGGATAGAGCTTCTTCTTGGAATCCTTGTCCTGAAAGCGGATGTTGGCCCGCCGCGCTTGAAAGTCCCCGCAATTGGAGCAGGAGGAGATTTCGCGGTACTTGCCCTGGCCGGGCAGCCAAACCTCGATGTCGTAGGTCTTGGCCGCGCTGAAGCCGATATCGCCGGTGCACAGGGTGATGGTCCGGTAGTGCAGCCCGAGCAATTCCAGGATGCGCTCGGCACAATGGGTCATCTCCTCCAATGCCTCGTAGGAGTGGTCGGGATGGGCGAAGTTGACCATCTCCACTTTATAGAACTGGTGCAGGCGGATCAGCCCCTTGGTGTCCTTGCCGTAGGAACCGGCCTCGGACCGGAAGCACGGAGTCTGGGCGCAGAATTTGACCGGCAGCTTCTCCGCGGGGATGACCTCGTCCGCGTAGATGTTGGTCAGGGGCACCTCGGCCGTGGGGATGAGATAGAGTTCGCGCTCGTCGGTGAGTTTAAACAGGTCTTCCTCGAACTTGGGCAATTGGCCCGTGCCGGTCATGGTCTTTTTGTTGACGATGAACGGGGGCAGAACCTCGGTGTAACCATGTTGTTCGGTCTGGGTATCGAGCATGAACTGGGCCAGGGCGCGCTCCAGCCGGGCACACCAGCCGAAGCTGAGGGAGAACCGGGATCCGGCCAGCTTGGCCGCGCGCTCGAAGTCCAGGCCGCCCAGGGCGGTGCCCAGCTCCCAGTGCTCCTTGGGCTCGAAATCCATGACCGGCTTCTCGCCCCAATAACGCAAGACGGGATTGTCTTCCTCGCCCGCGCCCTCGGGCACGGACTCGTGGGGGATGTTGGGCACGGCCATCAGCCAGTCCTGTTCGGCCTTCTCCACCTCGGCCAGCTCGCGGTCGAGCTCTTTGGTGCGTTCGGCCACATCACTCATTTTCTCCAGCAAATCCGACGCGTTCTCGCCCGCCCGCTTGCGTTTGGCGATCTCCGGTCCCACGGCGTTTTTCTCGGCTTTGAGGGATTCCACCTCGCCGATGAGCTGCTTGCGCCGCGCATCCAGGTCGGTGAACTCGCGCACATCTATCTTGGAATGGCGCTTTTCCAGGCTCTCGCGGACCAGTTCCGGGTCCTTTTGCATCAGTTTCAGATCAAGCATGACGAAATATCTCCTAAAAATGGCTTCGCTATAGGGTGTATCCTAGGCCACGGCTTCTTTCAAGACGCCCAGGACCTGGTCCCTGTCCATGCCCGTGGTGTCGATGACCATCGCGTCGTCGGCCGCCTTGAGCGGTGCCACGGCCCGGTTGCGGTCCTGAGCGTCGCGTTTGGCGATCCGCTCCTCAAGCGCGGCCAGATCGGCAGGGCTGCCCAGTTCCCGCAATTGCAGGAACCGACGGCGGGCGCGCTCCGCCACGGAGGCGTCCAGGAAAAACTTGTACGGGGCGTCCGGGAAGACCACGGTGCCCATGTCGCGCCCTTCGGCCACCAGGGAATACTTCTCCCCCATCGCCTGTTGGGCCCGTTTCAGAAAGGTTCGGATGACCGGCAGGGTGGCGATGTTCGAGGCCCACATGCCGACCTCCTCGGTGCGGATCTCGTCCCCGATGGGGGTGCCGTTCAGGGACAGCACCGAGTCCTCGCCCACCCCGGACAGACCGTATTCAAAATCATCCAACGCCGCTTCAAGCCTGGCCTCCGGCCATTCCCAGGCCCCCGGGCCGAGCTTCCAGGCCACGGACCGAAACATGGCCCCGGTGTCCAGGTACGGGATGCCGAGCAACCGGGCCAACCGCTTGGCCATGGTGGACTTGCCCACTCCGGCCGGGCCGTCGATGGTCACGATCAGGGCGTCACCCATTGAGAACGTCTCCCAGGGTCTTGATGAACAGCCCGTTTTCCTTGTCCGTGCCCATGTTCACGCGGATGCACTCGGGCATGCCGAAGCTGCCCAGGTGGCGAACGATGATCCCGCGTTCGAGCAGGGTCTGGAAGACCGTCTTGGCATCCATGGGCGGCTGAAACATGACGAAATTGGACTGGCTGGGCCAGACCTTGCAACCGAGCCGGGTCAGTTCGGTGGTGAAATACTCGCGCCCGCGCATGACCGTGGCCAGGGTTTCGTTGAAGAAGACCTCATCCTCGAGCGCGGCCAGCCCGGCCTCCTCGGCCAGCAGGTTGACCGTGAACGGGATGCGCGCGTTTCTGAGCAGCGCGGCCACCTGGGGGGGCATGATCCCGTACCCCAACCGCATGCCCGCCAGGCCGTAGGCCTTGGAAAAAGTGCGCAGGCAGACCAGATTCTCGAACTTGTCGAAAGCCTGGACCGGCGAATAGGACTCCGGCGGCCAGGCGAACTCGATGTACGCCTCGTCCACCACCAGCAGGCAGTCCTTGGGCAACACGCCCGCCAGCACGGACAGGTCCTCCACTCCGGCGGCCAGCCCCGTGGGGTTGTCCGGGCTGGTCACCACGACCATGGCCGTGTTTTCGTCCGCGGCCTCGGCCAGCCCGTCCAAGGGCAACGCGTAATCCTCGCCGCGCGGGACCACCCGGTATTCCAGGCCGCACAGCTTGGCGCACATGCCGTACATGGCGAAGCTATGCTCGTAGAAGACCACGTTGGACTTGCCGGGGATGCACTTCATGCGGAAAAGCATGTCGATGATCTCGTCCGACCCGTTGCCCACCAGCACGCACTCCGCAGGCACCCCGACGCTCTCGGCCACGGCTTCGGTCAGCCTCGGCGTGTGGTTTTCCGGATACCGGAAGGCCCGCGACGCGTTGCGCTCAATGGCCTTCATGACCAGCGGAGACGTGCCCAGCGGGTTCTCGTTACTGGCCAGCTTGATGACCGAGGTCAAGCCGTAGCGTTCCTGGATCTGCTCGATGGTCAGACCCGGCACGTATGGGGCGAAATCCAGGATCTCCGGACGAACGGTAAATTTTCTCATCACTCTCTCCTCGATAGACAAACCCTGCTGTGGGCGTCTCCGGCGGCTTAAGAAGCTCCAAAACGTTTTTGCGCCTTCGGCAGGGCCGTGCGGACGCGGATAGCCACGCCGTCCCGTCCCTGAGAGTCCTTTTCGCTCCTCCTCGCAAAGCGTCCAAAAAATATAGGAGGGGAGCGGGGAGGGAGGTCCGGGGGAGGCTTTCCGCCCATAAAAAAAGGAACGGCCGAAACCGTTCCTTTATATGGTTTACGTCGGTCCGTAAAGGAACTAGCTGGGTCGAATGGTGAGGACCGGAGCCTTGGAGCTCTTGACCACCTTTTCGGCCACGGAGCCGAAGAGAATGCGGTCGATGCCCTTGCGGCCATGGGTTCCCATGACGACCATGTCGCACTTTTCCGCTTCACTGATGGCCAGGATTTCCTCGGCGGGGTAGCCGGTGACAACCTTGCCTTCCACGCTCAGATCGCTGAAGTTTTCCTTGACGAAAGCATTCATGGTGTCCTCGGCGCCGGTAACGATTTCGCCCACGAAGCTCTCAATGGAGCTGGGCGGCACGTGGAAGCCCACGTACTGGCTCAGCGACGGCGCCACGTAAAGCACCAAAACCTGCGCCCCGGAGCACTTGGCCATCATGCTGGCGTACTCGGCCACCAGGGGGCTGTAATCCGAAAAATCAACCGCGCATAAAACCTTCTTGATTTCAGCCATGTTCATTTTCCTCCTTGCTTATGGTCCACCTCCCGCCAAAACGGGGGGGAATGAATCCTGCCTACCCTTTTTATGCCTCCCCCGCTCCTGATAGACAACCTTTTTCTTCTGCATTACAGTTGTCCCATGGATGATCGCCAGCCGGGCCCGGCGGCAGAATTTTCCGGGCCTTTCGTCAAAAAGGATAATATTTTTCAGCAGGTTGTCAACAGGATGGCCTTGGCAAGATTCTTGCTAAATCAAAGGCAAACCACAGGATAGGAGTTGAACCATGAAGATCCGTCCTGATCAGATCGAGGGCGTCCAGCCGGAACAAACGCAACGTCGCAACAAGACGACGCAGTCCGAATCGGCCTTTGGGGATATTCTCAATCAGGAAGTGGCGCGGGGAGAGGCGAAAGCCTCGCAGGCCCTAACGCCGCCGATGATCGTGAACCCCCTGCTTGCCGCCGGAACCGTCGTCAACGTGCAGGCCGTATCCGACAACGGCGCTGAAATCGCGGGCCAGGTGGAATCCATTCTCGACAAGTGGGACGACTACGCCGCCACCCTCGCCGACCCCGAGGCCGGACTCAAGTCCGCCTACGGCACCCTCGACGAGATCGCCGGCGACGTGGCCAGCCTCAAGGCCGGACAACCCGACCTCGGCGCCACCCACCCCGGACTCAAGTCCATCGTCGATGAACTGGAAACCCTCGCCGCAGCCGAACAGTTCAAGTTCAACCGCGGCGATTACGCCTAATCCGAATCCGCCCACCATTTCGCCCGGCCCGGTCCACCAAAGTGGGCCGGGCCGCCCTCTTTCTCGGGGGGCGCCTCCGGCGGCCGGGGGAAGGGGAGAGGGAAACCCTTTGAAAAGGGCTTTCCCTCTCCCCTTCCCCCGGACCCCCATCCCCTCTCCCTTCCTAAACTTTTTGTGCCGCTTCGCGGGGTGCTGACGCGGCGGGAAACCTCCGGGCCGATCTCGGGCCGCAGGGCTTTCCCCCCTCCCCCTCTGAAGCGATTTCGGATGCGCCAACGCCCGACAGCGGCTTTTATCCTGACGTACTGCCGTCCTTGGAATAAGCTTGGGAGAGAGAATCAGCCGTACAAAATCTTATGCCGGAGATACAGACCAGGGGGGTATTTCACCGCAGCGTAGCCGTCTGCGTGAGGATGAAAGCCCCCGAAAGCGACGCGGCTTCCGGGGGCTTCTCGAATTCTATAACTTTGACGGCTATTCACCCAGATACGCTTTGCGTATGTCCGGATTCGCCAGCAACGCCCCCGCCTCGTCCTCCATGACGACATTGCCGGTTTCGAGGACATAGCCCCGGGTGGCGGCCTGGAGGGCGAGGTTGGCGTTCTGTTCGACCAGGACCACGGTGACGCCCTGCCCGTTGATCATCTTGACGATGTCGAAGATCTGCTTGACCAGGAGCGGGGCCAGTCCCATGGACGGCTCGTCCAGGAGCAGGACCTTGGGGCGGCTCATGAGCGCGCGGGCCATGGCCAGCATCTGCTGTTCGCCGCCCGACAGGGTGCCGCCGAGTTGCTTGCGCCGCTCGCGCAGCTTGGGGAACAGGTTGAAGACGCGCTCCACGTCTTCCTTGATGCCTATGGCGTCGCGTCGGAAAAACGCGCCCATGTCCAGGTTTTCGAGTACGGTCAGGCGCGGAAAGATGCGCCGCCCTTCGGGCACCTGGCACAAGCCCATGGTCGGCAGGATGTCCGAATTCACGCCATTGATGCGCTCGCCCCGGTACAGGATGTCGCCGGACACGGCTTTGATGATGTTGCAGATGGTCATCAGCGTGGTGGATTTGCCCGCGCCGTTGGCCCCGATGATGGAGACCACCTCGCCTTCGAAGACCTTGAGCGAAATGCCTTTCAGGGCCTGGATGCGGCCATAGGCCGAGACCACGTTGCGCAGTTCGAGAATGGGAGTCTTGTCCGTCATGTGATTATTCCGCCTCCTCGGACCGGCTGCCGACGCGCTTGGCGGGCCAGATGCCCGCCGGGCGGATGAGCATCATCAGGGTCATGGCGCCGCCGAACACGAGCATGCGGTAGAGTTCGAATTCGCGGAAAAGCTCGGGCAGGGCCACCAGGGCGAGCACGCCGAGGATGACGCCGGGGATGGACCCCATGCCGCCGAGGATGACCATGGCCAGGACCATGGCGGATTCCAGGAAAGTGAAGGATTCGGGCCCGACGAACTTCATGCGCGCGGCGAAGAACGCTCCGGCGATTCCGGCGAAGGTCGCGCCCATGGCGTAAGCCAGCAGCTTGAGCAGAAAGGTGTTCACGCCCATGAGTTCGGCGGCGGTCTCGTCCTCGCGGATGGCCTCCCAGGCCCGTCCGACGCGCGAATAGTTCAGGCGGTAGACCGAGAGGATGGTCACCACGGCCAGGCCGAGGATGACGTAGTACATGCTCGACAGGGAACGGAACTCGAAGCCGAGCAGCTCGGGCCGGGGGATGGACAGGATACCGTTGGGGCCGTTGGTCAAGGACATCCAGTTGTTCAGGATGAGCCGGACGATCTCGCCGAACCCCAGGGTGACGATGGCCAGGTAGTCCCCGCGCATGCGCAGGGTCGGGTAGCCGATGATGCAGCCCGCGATGGCCGCGATGACGGCGGCAATGGGCAGGCAGAGCCAGAAGGACAGGCCGTAGTTGACGCTCAGAATGGCGTAGGTATAGGCGCCCACGCCGTAGAAGGCGATGTAGCCGAGATCAAGGAGCCCGGCCAGCCCGACGACCACGTTCAGGCCCAGGCCGAGGCAAACGTAGATGAGCACGCTGATGGCCACATCGTGCGCGTAGCGTTCGGTGACCAGGGGGTAGACGACGGCCCCGGCCAGGACGATACCCAGGAGCAGCCAGGTGGGCGCTTTCGCGTAGGCCGTGCCGATGGCCCCGGCCGCCCCCTTGACGGGCTTGTCCACGACGTCGAGGTAGCCCGCCTCCTTGACCTGGTAGAAAAACATGATGAAGACCGCGGCCACGGCCACGTAGCCGAAGACTTTAAAGGTCGCGGCGAACTCCAGCCCCTCCGGCTTGATGCCGAGCATGGGCCACAGGAGCAGAAGGAACCAGAGCAGCCCGACGCCGCAGGCCACCCACAGCCGTTTAGACTCGCGTATCGTCAACGTTCTCTCCCATGATGCCGGTGGGTTTGAAGTACAGTACGCCGATCAGGATGACGAAGGCGAACACGTCCTTGTACTCTCCGGAGATGTATCCGGCGGCGAAGATTTCGACCATGCCGATGATCAGCCCGCCGACGAGCGCCCCGGTGATGTTCCCGATGCCGCCGAGCACGGCCGCCGCAAAGGCTTTGATGCCGGGCACGAACCCCATGGTGTAGTTGACCGAGCCGTAGTACAGGCCGACCATGATGCCCGCCGCCGCGGCCAGCCCCGCGCCCACGGCGAAGGTCAGGGCGATGATCCGGTTGGAGTTGATGCCGACCAGGGCGGACATGACCTTGTCCTGGGCCGTGGCTCGCATGGCCCGGCCGATGCGCGTCTTGAAGACGAGGATGTTCAGGCCGACCAGGAGCGACGCGGTCACCGCCACTATGAGGATCTGCATGTAGGAGATGGACAGGGCCCCCACCTCGAACCCGCCGGAGGTGATTTCGGTGGGATAGGCCCGGTCGTAAACGCCCTGGGTGAGCATCAGCCCGTTTTGCAGGAAGATGGACATGCCCAGGGCCGAGAGCAGCGCCGCCAGACGCGAGGCCTGCCGGAGCGGTTTGTAGGCGAGTTGTTCGACGGCCATGGCCAGCAGGGCGCAATAGCCCATGGACAGGACCAGGGAGATGACCAGGCAGGCGTAGGGATGCAGCCCCTGGGAAGAAAGATAGGAGATCAGGATCACACCCATATAGCCGCCCGCCGCGAAAAACTCGCCGTGAGCGAAGTTGATGAGCTGGATGATGCCGTAGACCATGGTGTAGCCCAGGGCGATGAGGGCGTAGACCCCGCCGAGCGTGATGCCGTTGATCAACTGCTGAAGAAAAAAGTCCATGATGTTCCAGTATCCGGGGTCCCGCCATGGCGGGACCCCGGTTGGTTAGACGGGTTGAAGCCTAGTACTTTTCGCCGGTCAGGGAGTTCCAGTAGGGCACGAACTTGCCGCCCTGGATCTTGTACACGGTATAGTTGGACCCGGAGTCGCCGTTCTCCTGGTAGCTGATCTGCTTGGAGGCGCCGGTAAAGTCCAGCTTGAGCAGTTCGTCGCGGACCTTGGCCGGGTCGGTGGTGCCCGCGGCCTTGACGGCCATCAGGTACGCGGTGGCGGAGTCGAAGGAATAGGCGGAGTACGCGCCGGGGGCGTTGCCGGTCTTGGCCGTGTATTTGGTCTGGAACTCCTTGAACTTGGGAGCATCCTTATCAATGGCGCCGAAGGTGCAGTACATGCCCTCGGCATCGGCCTTGGCGATCTCCATGAGTTTCGGATGATAAACGGCGTCCTGGCCCATGAGGATGGCGTCGATGCCCATGCGCCGGGCCTGGATGACCATGAGCGCGCCCGTGGCGGAGTTCTGCAGGGAGATGTAGAACAAGTCGGGGTGGGCGGCCTTGACCTTGGTCAGCACGGCGGAATAGTCCTTGTCGCCCTGGTTGACATGGTCGTGCTCAAGGACCTTGATGCCCGCGGCCTCGGCGGCGGCGGCCACGCCCTCGGCCAATCCCTGGGAATAGGTGGTCTTGTCGTCCACGATAAAGATGGTCTTGACGTGCTCGACATCCTTCATGAACTTGACGGCGGCCGGGGCCTGGTGATCGTCACGCCCGCAGGTGCGGAACATGTATTTCAGGCCGCGCTCAGTGACCTTGGGGCTGGTGGATGCCGGGGTGAGCATGATGATGCTTTCCTCGGCCAGGGTCTCGGACGCGGGGATGGTCGAGCTGGAGCAATACGCGCCGACCACGGCGGAGACTTTCTCGTTGATCAGCTTGTTGGCTGCGGCAACGGCCTGTTTCGGGTCGCAGGCGGTGTCTTCGGAAACCATTTCGATCTTGGAAAATCCGGGAATGCCGCCAGCCTCGTTGAAGACCTCCACGGCGATCTCCGCACCCTGGCGGATGTCGTTGCCGTCGGCGGCGTAGGGGCCGGTCAGCGGAGACATGGTGCCGATCTTGAGGACCTGTTCGCCTTTCTTCTCTTCGCCGCCGCAGCCCGCAAAGAGCATACCCAGAGCGAGCAGGGCCACTGCGAGTACCAGTAAACGTTTCATAAACACTCTCTCCATTCGTTGCGGTTCAGCCAGCCTCTCTCTTACTGGCCCAAATATGCCTCGATCACATCGGGGTTGCGCTGAATCTCTTCAGGCTTTCCCTCGGCGATCATTACACCGTGGTCGAGAACAATAATGCGGTTGCAGATGCCCATGACGACCTTCATATCGTGTTCCACCATAAGCACGTTGATGCCCAGGTCGGTGATCCGGCCGATGGACTCCATGAGCTCCTTGGATTCCGCCGGATTCAGTCCGGCGGCGGGCTCGTCCAAAAGAATGGTGCGCGGTTCGCTGGCCAGGGCGCGGGCGATCTCAAGCCGGCGCTGATGGCCGTAGGGCATGTTACAGGCAACCTCATCGGACCTGCGTCCCAACCCCATGAAATCCAACGCCTTCTGCGACTTCTCGATGATCCGTTCTTCCTCGCGCCGCTGGCCCGGGCTGCGCAGGATCGCGCTGACCACGCCGGACTTGGAGCGGCTGTGCTGGGCGACCATGCAATTCTCCAGGGCGGTCATGTTCTGGAAAAGGCGGATGTTCTGGAAAGTCCGGGCAATGCCCATGGACAGGACCTGATATGGCCTCAGGCCCGTAATCCTCGTGCCGTCGTAGGAAACCGAACCGCCGGACGCCTTGTACACGCCGGTGATGACGTTGAAGACCGTGGTCTTGCCCGCCCCGTTGGGCCCGATCAGGCCCACGACCTCGCCCTCGGACACGGAAAAGGCCACGTCGGTCAGGGCCTGCAATCCGCCGAAACGGACACAGATGTCGTCAAGAATAAGATTTGCCATATTTACCTAATAAAATAGTAGAAATCATCGGCCGAGACAACGGGGCGACACCCCGTTCGCCATCTCAATCTTTTGAAATGACGCCATTTTTTGGTTGTACATCACTACTTACCTTATTTGACAAAAAAAGTCTAATACTCGCCGTATTTGTGGATCATCTGGTGAAAATTTGGCAAATTTTGACCAACCGTGAATTTTATTCCGAAGGATACGCGTTTTAGAGGGCAAAAATGGGTTTTACCGTGAATTAGTGACTTCCAGCCGCGTTCGTGCCAGAATCGGACTTCGCTTCCCGGAACGCCCACGGGCACATCCTCGTTCAGACATTCAAAGGAGTTCGACAATGGCAAAAACCATACTCATCACCGGCGCCACCGCCGGATTCGGCCAAGCCATGGCCCGCCGCTTCGCGGCCGAAGGCTGGAACCTCGTCATCACCGGCCGCCGCGCCCAACGCCTCGACGACCTCAAAGCCGCCCTCTCCCCGGCCAAGGTACACATCCTGAGCTTCGACGTGCGCGACCGCGAGGCGTGCGACCAAGCCATACAAAGCTTGCCCGGCGAGTTCGCGAACATCGACGTCCTGGTCAACAACGCGGGCCTGGCGCTGGGCCTGGAGCCCGCCCAGGCGTGCAATCTGGACGATTGGGACATCATGATCGACACGAACATCAAGGGGCTGACCTACATGACCCGCGCCGTGCTGCCCGGCATGGTCGAGCGCAATGCCGGACATGTGGTCAACCTCGGCTCCGTGGCCGGGAACTACCCCTACCCGGGCGGCAATTGCTACGGCGGCACCAAGGCCTTCGTGAACCACTTCTCCAAGAACCTGCGCGCCGACCTGCTCGGCACCAAGGTCCGCGTGACCAACATCGAACCCGGCATGTGCGAAACCGAGTTCTCCGTGGTCCGTTTCAAGGGCGACAAAGACGCCGCCGACCAGGTTTACGAAGGCGTCCAAGCCATCACCGCCGACGACATCGCCGAATGCGTCTTCTGGACCACCAACCTGCCCACGCACGTAAACATCAACTCTCTGGAAGTCATGCCCGTGCAGCAGGCCTTCTCCCCGTTCGCCGTTTCAAGAGACAAGTAGGGCCTCCGGCGTCCCCTCCCCCAAACAGCAACGTCCGGGTCCGCTCTTCCGCGGACTCGGACGTTTTTTCGTGGCGCGGGCGACGTATCGACTTTATCGATTCACCGACAGCCCAACACTCGCAAAAACATTACAAGGACATATCATACCCGCTTGAGCATACATTCATACCTTGATAGGGAATTACTATATTGTATGTGAGGGGTTTTCGTTCGGACAATGGACACGTCTTCAGCTTCGAACTCATCCTCGTCCAGGCCTTCGCAACGCCTTGCCGTCAAGGGTTTTGCCGAGCTCTGCGGCGACTTTTTTCTTCGACCGCGCGGAATGCGCCGGTTCGGCTGTTACGCCCGCCGCTGGCGTTGGGTGCGACGCATCGCCGAGGCCTGCTCCAGACACCCTCTGGCCGACATCGCCGTCGGGACCTTTACGCTCTGGTGCTGCTCCGGACTCATCCTGTCCTTCCTCGACCCCTTCGGCCTGAGCACCGCTTCCGACGCCTATTCCCAACTGATCATCGACCGCGTCACGGCCCCTTTCTATCACTCCCCGGGGCAGGACCGCATCGCCGTGGTCCTGATCGACGACACAACCCTCGACGAACTTGGCGAGGGATGGCCTCCGCCCTACGACGTTTACGCCAACCTTCTCTACCGCATCCTGCGCCAACAGCCCAAGGCCGTGTTCATGGACATCCTGCTCGAACGGCTCCGGGAACGCGACCGGGAGTCCTTCGAGGTAGCCCACGCCAACCTATCCGCGACCGTGCCCAGATTCGGCATCCCAGTGGTCCTGGCCAGGTCGACGCTGGACGCGGACAATCTGTTTGCGGACATTCCGGGCATCGAAACGGCCATGGTCGCCTGGACCTCGGCCGAATACCCCCTGTGGGACACCGCCGGACGCGGCCCCTCGCCCGCCCCTCTGCTCTACCGCCACCTTTGCGCCGATGCGGCCGATGGCTCAGCGGCGTGCGCTCACGGTTTCCCTCCCGCCCAGGGCGCCCCCATGGCCGTGCAGTGGGGATGCGCCGTTTCCAAAGTCATGCAAGACCGAAATCTGCTTCCCAAAGGGAAACTCTTCGTGGCCCCGACATGGGGAGAACGGGGCTCCCGGTCCGTCGAACTGCTCTGGCGAAGCCTTTTGGCGGGAATCGACCAAGACGCAATGGATAAAGCGCGCGAACGCATCCCGTACGCGGTCACGGTCATGGCACATGACCTGGGCAACCCCCAGATCCGAGGCCTGCTCAAGGACCGTGTAGTGTTGGTCGGCGCGGCCCTGGCGGGCTTCAACGATGTGGTCGAGACCCCGGTCAACGGCCAACTACCCGGAGTCTATTACCACGCCATGGCCCTGGACAACCTGACCCGCTACGGCGCGCGTTATTTCACCAACCCGCCGCAAAGTATTCCCCTGTTCCTGGGCATGGCCATGCTCATGGCCGCCATGTCCGCCATCATGTACCACAGACACAAAAAGCTGGGCTCCCTATACGTTTACGTATCCAGCCTCATCACCCTCGGCTTGGTGCTCGTCCTGTATTGCGGCTTCAAAATCGCCCCGCAGAATTGGATCGGCTATTCCCTGTTGACCTTGCTCGCCAAATCCATACAAACCCCTGACCGGGACACTCTGGCCCCCGAAAACAAGGAGCGCATTTCATGACCCGACTGGCCTGCCTGCTTACTTTCATCCTTTCGTTGAGCCTGCCCCTGCCGCTCATGGCCGCAGGCCCAGCCCAAGCCATCACGCACTACGAGACCGACCCGGTGGTTTACTTCGTCAAGACGGGAAACAGTTTCGCCATAGGCGGCGAAACGGCCGTATCCGATCTGCCGGGCACGCCCGTACCGGTTGTCCGGGAGGAACCAAACGGCTTCCTGATGATCAAACACAACGGCCAGCAGATGTGGTTCGACCCCATGGATGTGACCACCTCCACGAACAAGACCGCCGCAGGGTGCCAGCAATCCGTGGGAACCAAGTCCGGGCTGCGGAACTTTGCCACGCACGGCATCGGTGAGAACCAATAGCAACCAAGGGGATCCCCATGTTTCGATCGCTTCCGCTCATTGTGCTTACGCTCGTTTTGTGTTCCGCCTGCCAAACACCCGGAGTGAAGGACGTCCAATCCTGGGTGGGCGCAGGTGAGCCCGAAGGCCGATTTATTGATCAATTCAAGGAACCAGCCTCGGGCGACGCCGCCTTGTCCCCGGACACCCAGGCGGCCACACCGGGCGAAGAGGTCTCGGCCGGGAAAGAGGAACCGAAGTCGCCGACCATCAGTATCCCTGAGAAGGCCCTCACCGGACAGCGGCTGTCCATCGGCGTGGCCCGCAACAAGAATATCGAGGCATACCTCAATTCCGTACTGAAGAAGCTCCAACAAGCCTGGCCCAGAGAGTCCGTGTCGAGCTATGTTTTCCTTCGCCCCAGCCCGGAATTCAACGCCTACAGCACGGATCAGGCAATCTTCGTGGACTACGGCTTGCTCCGCGCCCTGGAGAGCGAGGACGAAGTCGCCGCTCTGCTGGCACACGAATACTCGCACATCCTGCTCGGCCATCAATCCCTGCAAAGCTGGAGCTCCATGATCGGGTTCGCCGTCGAAGCATACCAGACCTCGACGGCGGTCCAATATCAGACCAGCGGGAACACGGATAATCTGATCAAGAACGCCGTGTTGGGCACGGCGGCAGACAAGCTGGGGCAAGAGGCTTTCATCCCCGTCTTCAGCCGGGAGAACGAGGAGGAAGCCGACGCCCTGGGCACGGACCTGCTGCTCGCCGCCCATTACTCGCCCATGGGCATGGTCCACATGCTGCAACGGTTGACTTCCTGGGAGGCCCTGCTTGAACAACGCAAGGAGGAGGCCAGGAAGGCTGCGGAAGAGGAAAAGGCCAAGGACGGGAAGCGCGAATTTTCCATGGACAAATTGTTCGCCGACCTGGGCAAGGCCACTGATAAGATAGGAAGGCGGCACTATGCGGCCACGGAACGCCTTCAGACGGTCAAAAGCTACGTTCGCGCCAACTACGCGCAGACCCCGCGCAATGCCCTGCTGACCGCGCCATACCAGGTGGTCTTCGCCTCCTCGGTGACCAAGCGGTACTTCAGCGGTCTGGACGACATGGAAAACGCCAAGAAGAAACTCCTCGCAGGCCAGCAAAAGGACGCCCTCAAGCTCATCCGCTCCCACCGCTGCACCGCCCTGACCGAAGCAGTCCCCTACATTCGTTCCCTGGCATGCCGAATCGCGACCGCAAACGGCAAACCCATGCTCAAGGCCTTGCAGGCCGACTGCCAGCGTGACGACACGCTGCTCGCCGAATACAAAGACCTCATGGCGCGTTATGAGCCCAAAGCCCCAGACAAGGCCCTGACCGTGGCCGACACGGCTTATGAGAGTCTCGACAAAACCGAGGTTCTCCTGCCGGACCTCATCCGGCTAAACAGAAAAGTCGGCGACGAAGGCAAGACCCTGGCCTACTTCCTGACTTGCAAGACAAGCGGCAATTCCGAGCTCGTCGCCCTGTGCCAGGAGAACCTCGACACGAAAAAAGAAAAATAAGCCAAGGGGTTGAAGGCGGAATAAATCACCGTACGGCCAGCGGCGCTTAACAGACCGTGCTCCGGATGGCATGACCGTCTATCGGCCGCATCCCGCGCCGAGACCGCCGTTTTTCGTTCTTCCGTCTCGACCTTGGGGCACGGTGGCCCCAAACGATTCATGCCCGGGGAGGAACGGACCGTCTTCCGGCCAGGACGCTCAACACCCCTCCCGTGAAGAGAGAGTCCTCATTCATGCGACCGTTGGCCCGGTTCCCGGACGCGGCCCGTAGGCCGGGCATCAGGCTCGATTCTTGAACCCGGAAGCGGCTATGCCCGCGCTCGCCGTCTTCACCTCGGTGATAAAGGCATTCTGGCGCAGCATCTGGTTGCCGGGCTGCTCGGCCATGTCGAGCCGGCTCTGGTCCCCTGGCATGTTCCCGTCCTGGCCGTTACGGGACGGATCCTCCTGGTCTCTATTGGCCTGGGTCTCGATCTTGTTCGCCTCGGCCTTGTGCCGGGCCTTCTCGACCAGGTTTTCTCCCATGGGCAGATTGGTGATCTTGCCGATCTCCTTCTGGATGGACCGAATCTCGGCCTCCTGCCTGGCGGTCAGGCCATCCGTCGCCTGGGCGGTAATCTGCTCGGCCCTGCCCTTGAGCATCTCGATCTTGACCCGTTCCTCCTCGGACATCTGACCCGGGAAGGATACTCCTCCGGATTG
The DNA here is from genome assembly GCF_017351175.1 of Desulfovibrio sp. Huiquan2017. Lineage (NCBI taxonomy): Bacteria > Pseudomonadati > Thermodesulfobacteriota > Desulfovibrionia > Desulfovibrionales > Desulfovibrionaceae > Desulfovibrio > Desulfovibrio sp. Huiquan2017. The sequence continues at coordinate 105,272 of NZ_JAFMPN010000011.1, forward strand.
CCCCTGCTGCTTGTCCTCCTCTTTCTCGATAACGGAGGTAAAGGAATCCTGGGGAAGTCCCTCGGCCTGCCTCGGCCGGGCCTTGCTGACCAGATCTTCAAAGCCGTACGGCGACGACGTCAAATCACTTGAGATGTTCATATCCGCTCCCTAGGTATTTTTTTCTTGGCACCGGGTATTTGCAAGAACCGGTCCGGACATTTTTACCCATCGAGCCGACATCCTTCATGAATCCTCTCTTCCGCCCCTTCCCCCATTTCATTAGACCTTAATACTCACAAATACCCTTTCAAGAGCCCTCCTTTAAAAACATACTTTGCTGTCACTTTCGTCGGAAATCCTTTTGTACGAGCAATAAATTCATTTTTTAATGGTCAACTTGACATTCAGTTAATTTTCTATCAAGAAAAGTTCATACAATAAACTTTAAAAAGGATTGTTCAATGGCCACCGACGTTACGATTATCGAAAAAGCCAACACGATCGCTTCTTTTGCTCTGACTCATTTGATTGATATTATAAAAGAAAGCGGCGAAGTGGCCGCTGAATGCATGAGGGTAGACCCCTTCCTTGGTGAGCACACATTTGGCATGGCTTTTTGGGAATATAAAATAAATTATTTTAAATCATTAGAATATTCCTCAATCATTAAACAAGTTACTTATGCCCAAAATGATCTCAGATTTCTCCTCGGGAGTTTAGAAGTGCGCTGTCATCGAGTTCATCCGAAAACCCTTGTCCCACTGGGCGGGAAAAAGCTAAAGCTTGAAGCGGCCACGACCGGAGGGATTCTGTTGCCAGGATTGGAAGAATTCATTATTTCTTCATCCGGTGGGACGCTGTTCATAGGCGTTGTTGCCGACAAGAAGGAAGGTGTACAGCGTATCTTCGTGGGTATTCTCTCGCAGATAGGAAAGAGTTCGCATTGCAAGAATCTCGTAGAGATATTCAACGCTGACGAACAACCCGTTCACGTTGACACTTTGCCTTCCGCCCCCTCACACGAAAAGCGCCAGCTTGTAACTCGTACGATACCCAATAAGGTCATTACTAATGAAGAGTAACAGCCTACAACATAGCTTAGATAATTTAAATCCCAAGCAAGTCACAGTTGCACGTGAGTTGCGTGGGATGACTAAAAAAGACTTAGCTGATAAGATAGGGAAGTCCCCAAGCGCTATAACACGCATTGAGAATGGAAATCTTCGCCCTGAGATCGACACTCTTTTGTCGCTGTCTCAAACATTAAAAGTACATCACAGCTTCTTTTCCTTTAGTTATACAATCCCCAGCCCTATTGATATCTCTGATTGCCATTTTCGTTCTAGAAGGAGCACATCACTCATACAAAAACGAATGGCTAAGCAACAAGGCGAAAGGCTGTATGACCTAATCAACCACTTTCAATCTTTTGGAATTACTTTTATTGACGAACAAATATCACATTTATCGACAGTCATTAAAACATCTGCTGACATTGAAGAGCTTGCTTATAACATTCGAAATGAATGGGATATAGGACTAGGACCAATAACTGATTTGATGGGCCTTCTTGAGAGCAAGGGCATTCGTATAATAATGTTGTCTGGCGATAATTTTGGAAAAGTTGATGCCTTTTCGGCGTGGATTTCATCCACGCCTTGTATTTTTTTATACAGCGACAAGCCTGCCAGCCGTATTAATTTTGATTTAGCACATGAATTTGGGCATTTACTTTTTCATCAAGATATTGAAACAGGAGACAATGCGACGGAACGCGAAGCAGATAAATTTGCGAGCAATTTCCTTTTGCCAAGAACTACATTCTTGGCTGATTGCCCACGACGGTGGAGTCTTCAAGGCTATCTTTCATTAAAGCGAAAATGGAAAGTATCCATTGCCGCCATGCTTTATCGGGCGAAAGAACTTCGCATCATATCGGAATCATCTTATAGGCGTTCCTGCATAGCGATGAGCCCTTATAGGAAAAATGAGCCCGGCGAATTTCCTCACTCCAAACCAGACCTTCTTCCCCAAATCATCGAGTTGCTCAAAGACGAAATTCGTGTCGGTGCGGTCGCTACCGATCTAGGCTATTCTTCTAAAGACGAATTGCGCTCTATTCTTGCTGATCAAGGAGTTTCGGCACAACTGTTCGAGGAGATTGATCGCCAGCCGGTCAATACATCATCAAACCTCGTATATTTACATAAATAGCATCTTCACCATTCTCCCCCCTCTTCTCTGCCCCTCAAAGGCCTTTAAAGGCGCAGCCCCCAAACAGCGGCCCTCCTCGCGCCGCCCCCCGGACCGGTTGCCAATTCAAAAAAAAGAGCCCGGAGGGGATTCCTTCGGGCTCCTTCTCATCAAGAGGGTACGAAATGTTGTGGCATGCTGATGCCGAAATATTGCATCAATTCCATGGCCCGGGGATTGTTTTTCAGACGATCATACAGGGCGTTCCGCACCGTGCGCTGATTTTCGGGGTTTTCGAGAAATTCGTGATAGTACTTGCCATGGTCCCCAAGCACGCCGATCTTGTCCATTTCCTCGCGATAGGCGGGGGTGACAATGGCCGCGTATTCATCGAAAAGCCGTTGGTCTGCCGGATCGAGCTTCTCGTACTTGGTACGCCCTTCCTCCCAAAACTGCCCCAGCTGGACGGTCACCTTGGAGTACCCCCCGAGCAAATCCATATACCAATCGGGCATTCGGTACGACTCCAGGGGAAAATCTTCGTTCTCCGTCGGCTTGACGGCGTCCTCGGGGGCCATCTCCTTGGCGCGCGCTGCGGCCAGTTCTCTGGCCTTGTCCGAAATGGTCACGGTATCCCCGGGCCGTCCGCCGCTCTCCTCCGCCCGGCTCCGTTGCGTCCTGCGCCCTTCCACCATATCCACACGGTAGCCGGAATCTATCCCATCAACGCCCATGTGAGACCTCCCGGAAAATAATTCCTCCCCCGGAACGTTGCAACAACCGCGCCTCCCCACTCGCCCCCTTCCCCAACAAGTCACCCCCAGCGATTTGGCTGTCATCGGCAGCCAACAGCGACCACGTCCCCGCCAGTCCCGACCGGAGGCCTCCCAAGCCTCCGCCCGACCGCAAATTGGACGCAAAAAGGGGCCCGCGCACCAGCGCGAGCCCCTTTGGCGTTCAATTTCGGTAGGCTTACCAATCGCCGCCGAATGCGTCTCCGCCGAGGCCGAAATCGGCCTCGGGCTCGCCACCGACCTCGGGGCCGGAGGCCATGCCGCCATCGGCGGGAGCAGCCGCGCCGTCACCGGCAACACCGGCAACCACGACGCCCTGCTTCTTGACCTTTTCCACTTCGGCCATGAGGTCGTTGAGCTTCTTGGTCATCTCGTCGAGCTTGGTGGAGGCCACGGTGACCTTCTGCTCGCCCGCAGCGTTCTGCGCGTCGATGGTCTTGATCTTGGCTTCCATGGGACCGATCTTGGCGGCCAAGTCTTTTTTCTCGGCTTCGAGTTTCTCGACCTGGGCCTTGAGGGCGGCGTTATCCGCCTTGAGGCCGGCCAGGAGGTCCAGGACTTCCTTGGCACGGGCGGCCTCCGCCTCGGGCAGGGCCTCGATCTTGACCTGGCTGCCGAGCTTGGAGATGTCGCCCTCGGCATAGGCGGTCAGGCCGGGCTCTTGTTCGTAAATCCAGGCCTTGGACAGCGCCTGCGCCACAGGGGCGACGTCGGTGTCCAGAGTTTCAGCCTGGGTGATGTAAGCCAGCATATCGAGCTGAGTCTGGTCGGCGGCCTCGCCGCGCAGCACAGACACGAAAGCGTTCATGGGGAATACCTTAGCTTCAGCCATTTGATGCCTCCTTAACTAAGTAAGCTTCGTTTGTATGGTTCACCCAGGCGACTATCTGTCGGCGCCCATGGGGATGCGGCCAATCTTCTTGGCGTAGGACAGGGCCACGGTGCGGTAGACCAGGTGGCCCAACTTGGACCACGGCAGGTATGCCAGCAGCATGAACACGCCGATCAGGTGCACGTAGTAGATCGGGTAGGCCAACAGGGCCACGCCCAGCAGACGGAACACGAAGGCGCCGATACCGGTCAGGAAGATGGTCCAGATCAGAGTCAGCAGATACCAGTCATACCAACTGGAAGACTGCTTGGACTGGTCCAGGTTGACCCGGCGCTTGGTCAGGGCCATGAGGCCGTAGACGCCCAGGCCCGCGCCCACGTAGGCGAGCAGCTTGACCGGGGACCACCAGGGCATGGGGGTGTGACCGATGGCGGACACGATGTCGCCCAGGCCCTCGACGCCTATCTTGCGCAGGAACCAGCCGCCCCAGTGACCCGTGGCGACCACGCCGGTGACGACCAGCAGGGCGATGAAGGCGAACATGAGCCAGCGATGCCCGGAGGCGCGCTTGATGTCGAGTTCATCGGATTCCTCGTCGCTGCACTCCAGGAACTGGGTGTGCTGGAGGATCTCGTACTTGACCGTGTCGATCAGGCAGGCGCAGAAGCACGGCTCGTCCTTGCGGCCCACGATAAAGGTCTTGGGCTGAAGGTCAAAGGCCTTGAGCATGTTCCGGACGCCCGCGTAGAAGCCCCAAAGCATGAACAGGAAGACCAGGCCGAAGATCGGGTCGATGAAGTAGTCGCCGACGAACAGGCCGCCGAAGACCACCGCGCCGTCCTGCACCGCTTTCCAGGCATGGGCGGCGTGGTCCCACTCGAAGGTGGGCAGGAAGGAACCCAGGCGCGAGGCCTGGAGAACCCAGATCAGCGCGTAGATGATGGCCGGGATGGCGGCCAGAGGCAGCAGCCCGCTGGAACTGGACATCCACTTGCCGATGATCGGCAGGGGGGCCAGGTTGCGGTAGGCCATGTTGCGCAGGGCGGACAGAAGGTCGCCCGGCTTGGCGCCGCGCGGGCACAGGTCGGAGCAGGTGCCGCAGTTGTGGCACAGCCAGATGTCGATATCATTGACCAGGCGGTCCTTGAGTCCCCACTGGGCCCAGACCATCTCCTTGCGGGGATAGGGGCTGTCGGCGGGGGACAGGGGACAAACCACCGAGCAGGTGGCGCACTGGTAGCACTTCTTCAGGGAGTCGCCGCCTACGGCCTGCAACTCTTTCACGAACTTAAGGTCCGGTTGTACCTTGACGGTATTGGACATGCCGTACCTCCTAGTAACCCTTGAACGGGTTGGGGCCGAAGTTGGTGGTGATGTTGTTGACGAACTCGTCGATCATTTCCGGAACCTTGTCGTACATGTCGATGGAGACCTCATACTGTTCGACGCGTTCCGGCTCGACGCCAAGACGTCCCAGGGACTCCGCGATGTTCTCCTTGCGGCGGTTGCACAGCTCGGAGCCCTTGACGAAGTGGCACTGGTAGTCGTCGCCGTACTTGCAGCCGAGCAACATCACACCGTCGATGCCCTTGCTCATGGCGTCGGCAACCCAGATGGCGTTGACCGAGCCGAGGCAGCGCACCGGCAGGAAGCGGACGTACGGGGACCAGGACTTGCCGCGCATGGCCGCCATGTCCAGAGCCGGGTAGGCGTCGTTCTCACAGGCCAGCACGATGATGCGCGGGCCGCCGGCGTCCAGGGTATCGGGGACCTTCACTTCCTTGATGGCCTGGCCGATCTGGCTGATGCCGTAGTTGGCGAAGCTGATGACGCGCTCCGGGCAGGCGCCCATGCAGGTGCCGCAGCGACGGCAACGGGTCGGGTTGGGCAGCGGCGTGCCCTTCTCGTCATCGTCCAGCGCGCCGAACGGGCATTCCTCGGTGCAACGCTTGCACTGCGTACAACGCATGAAGTTGAACTCGGGGAAGCTCAGGTCGCCGGAACGCGGATGCACGGAGACGCCGCGGTTGGCAGACTCGATGCACTGGATGGCCTTGAGGGCGGCACCGGCCGCATCTTCGGCGGCCAGGCCCAGGCCCATGGGCTGACGCACGCAACCGGCGGCGTAAACGCCCGTGCGGCGGGTTTCGTAGGGGAAGCAGATGTAATTGGAATCCGCGAACCCGTCGAACAGCTCCAGGTCCGGGAAGGCCGGGCCCTGGCGGTAGACGAAGTTCATGGTCGGATCGGCCGCTGTGGTCGGGACGATGGCGGTGGGAACCACGACCATGTCGGCGACCAGCTCGATGTCGGCGCCGAGCAGGGTGTTCTTGGCCTTGACGACCACCGAGGAACCGGCCTCGACGACTTCGGCGACCGTGCCCTTGGTCAGCATGACGCCCGGATCATCCTGGGCGGCCTGATAGTATTTCTCGTTGATGCCCGGGACCATCATGTGATCGTAGATGATGTAGGCCACGGCGTCGGGAGCGAGCTCGCGCACGTAATTGGCCTGCTTCAGGGCGATCAGGGAGGTCAGCTCCGAGGAGTAGGCCAGGTGCTTGGCGGATTCCTTATCGGGGTAGGCGAAGGTCTCGCACTCGTCGGCGCATTCGGATTCGTCTTCCGCCTTGCAGGGCATGTCCTCCGGCGCTTCGCAGACTTCGCCGCAGGGATCGTAGGAGACGTCCTTGGTCAGCAGGGAGATGTCCACGATGAAGGCCACGGAGGACGGGGTCCGGCCATCGGCGGTCTTGATGCCGCCGTTCTTGGCCATGGCCTCGAACTCGGCGGTGGTGACCACGTTCTTGATGGTGCCGTAGCCCAGCGGGGCCAGGAACTTGGTCTTGCCCGGGACCCAGCCGGTGGCCATGACCACCGAGCCGATCTCGTATTCCTTGCCCGCGATGGTCGCCTTGTACTGGGCCGGGGCTCCGGCCAGGGATTCCAGGACCGCGCCGGTGATGACCGTGATCTTATCGTTGACCTCGACCTTGGCGATGATGTCCTTGATGTTGATTTCCTGCTCGCGCTCGGAATAGGGCGCGCCCAGCGGGAAGGACTTGTACATGGTGGCAGCCTTGCCGCCCAGGGTCTCGTTCTTCTCGACCAGAACCACCTGGTAGCCCAGGCTGGCGGCGTTGAGCGCCGCGTTCAGGCCGGTGAAGCCGCCGCCCACGACCAGCACGGTCTTGTAGGCGTCGGGCAGTTCCGGCTCGGGAATCCGGCTGTTGGCCAGCTTGATGATTCCCATGTTGCAGTAATCCTTGGCGATGACTTCCATCTGGCCCGGGAACTGGGGATCCTCTTCATAGGACCACACGCACTGCTCGCGCAGGTTGACGCGTTCCACCTGGACCTTGTCGCCGAACTTGAACACGTCCCACTTGGCGCGGGGTGAACAGGCGCAGACGACCACGCCGTCCAGGCCGTTCTCGGCGATGTCGGCCTCGATCATGGCCTTGCCTTCCGGGCTGCACAGCACCGGATTGGACTTGGCCGCAGCGACAACGGAGGAGTGTTTGCCGTTGGCGCAGAACTGGGCCAGTCCATCGACATCCAGGTTGGCCCCGATGTCGCAGCCTCCACAGATATATACTCCAAGCTTTTCAGCCATTGTTTACCTCCCTACCACGGTTTGAATCGCCTTCATCGCGGCGGCGGTGCCGGACTGGGCGGTCTTCATGACATCGAACGGCTGCTTGGCGCAACCGGCGGCGATGATGCCCTCGCCGTCGATGACGAAACCGTCGGCGTCGATGGACCCGGCCGGGACCTGCACGCCGGCGCAACTGGGCTGCATGCCGGTGGCGAGCACAACCATGTCGTACTTCTCGTCGGTCTTGATGCCGGTCAGGGCGTTTTCCACGGTGACGATGGGGTTGCCGTCGCCGTCCTCGACAATGGCGGCCACCTTGCCCTTGACCAGGCTGAGCTTCTCGTCAGCCTCGGTGATGGACTTGAACTTGTCGTACCGGCCCGGGGTGCGCAGATCAATGTAGTAGATCGTCGCGCTCGCGTCGGAACGCTCGCGCACGTAGCGGACATGCTTCAGCGAAGCCATGCAGCAGATGTACGAGCAGTAGTTCAGGTGGTTCTGGTCGCGGGAACCGGCACACTGCACGAAGGCGATCTTCTTGGGTTCCGCACCGTCGGAAGGCCGCTTGATCTTGCCGTTCGTGGGGCCGTTGGGCGCGCACAGACGCTCGAACTGCATGTTGGTGACCACGTTCTTGAGCTTGCCCCCGCCCAGGTTGGTCAGGTTGGCCACGTCGTAAGGCTTCCAGCCGGTGGCCACCACGATGGCGCCGACGGCCAGATCGATGGTCTTGGGCGCGTCGTCCACGACCACCGCGTCATACGGGCAGGCGTTGCTGATGGCCGCCAATTCGGTCTCGGACGCGTTCTCGGCGTCCACCACGTAGCGCATGGGGAACATGAAGGGATGGGTCTTGTAGGCCAGACCGCGGGTGCCGGTGCCGAAATCGAATTCGGAACTGATCTTGGTCTTGGTGGCCTTCTCGCACTCGCCGCAGGCGGTACACTTTTCGTTCACGTAGCGGGGACGCTGCGTGATCTTCACGTCGTAGTTGCCGGCGGAACCGGAAACCGACGTGACGTCGGCCATGGTGAGGACCTTGACGTTGGGGTTGTTTTTGATGCGCTGAAACTGAATCTCCAGACCGCAGGAGGGGGGGCACAGCTTGGGGAAATACTGATTCAGCTGCGCAACCCGGCCACCAAGGTAGGGATTGGTTTCAACGATGTACACCTCGTAGCCGACTTCGGCGGCTTCGAGGGCGGCGGTGATTCCTGCGAATCCTCCGCCTACGACGAGAATACTGTTATTCGACATTCTCTTAACTCCTCCCGAATAAAGTTGAGGCTCAAGCCAAAAAATGGCCTAAACCCGGACCGGGAGCGGTTTTCCCGGCCCGGCTTCAGACCATTTTAGCCCCGGTATTTTTAAGAGAGCGCGGGTCCGGGGACCCGCGCTCTCGGGGTGATCATTACCTAAGCTTAGGCGTCGGGGATGATCTTGACGTAGGGCTTCTTGAAGACGGTGGTCACGCCGGTGGCGGGATCGTAGGTGGAGTTACAGAAGCACTTCCACTTGGAGTCGTCCAGGCCCATGAAGTCGCCGCGGTAGTAGAAGCCCGGGTAACGGGATTCCTCGCGGAACTCGATGTGCTGCATGTGCAGGCGGACGGTCCACAGGCGATGGAACTGTTCCCAGCAGCGCATCAGTTCGTGCAGGTCACGAGCGGCGAGCTTCTTGGAGTCTTCTTCCATCATGCCGAGCAGCCAGAAGCCGGTGTTCAGCAGAGCACGGGAGGTCATGTACAGGGTGCCAACGCCTCCGCCGTATTCATCGGTGCACTTGATGAGGCGCATCATGAAGTTGTGCGGGGTGATGTAGGCCGGGTTCACAACGGGATCGGTGGAACCGCCCTTGTTCTCCATGTAGGTGTACATCGGCTGGTAGATTTCCTTGGCCATGTCGGCGGCGGATTCCTTCAGCACGGGCTTGAAGTCCTTGTGGTCCACGGCCCAACGCACCATCTGCTTGCCGACGATGCGGCCTTCAGCGTGGGAGCCGGAGGAGAACTTGTGACCGGAAGCGCCGACGCCGTCAGCGCAGGTGAACAGACCGTTGACGGTGGTCATACGGTTGTAGACCTTGCCGTTGTCGGCCTTGATTTTGTAGCTCTCGGGGACCCAAGGCTCGTCCGGACCGGAAACCCAGATGCCGCAGCAACCGGAGTGGGAACCCAGGAGGTAAGGCTCGGTGGGCATGATCTCGGAACCGCGATCCTCGGGAGCGCAGTTGGTGGCGGCCCACAGGTTGGCCTGACCGACGCACATGTCAAGGAAGTCTTCCCAAGCCTCGGACTCGAGGTGCTTCCACTCGGGACCGGTCAGGTCGCCATTGACGGTGTTCAGCAGGGCGGTCTTGGTGTCCATGAAGATCGGGCCGCGGCCTTCACGCATTTCACGGAGCATCATGTGGTTACGCAGACAGGTGGGGATGATGTGACCCTTGGCGTAGCCGCGATCCTCGTAAGGCTTCAGCATGGCGCGGTTGGTCTCGCAGTAGTCCTCACCCTTGTAGTTGGTGGCTTTGGCCTTGAAGAGCAGGAACCAAGCGCCGACCGGGCCGTAACCGTCCTTGAAGCGGGCGGGGACGAAGCGGTTTTCCATCATGGTCATCTCGGCGCCGACCTGAGCACACATGGTGTAGGTGGAGCCGGAGTTCCAGACGGGATACCAGGCGCGGCCCATACCCTCACCGGTGGAGCGGGGGCGGTACACGTTGACGGCGCCACCGCAAGCCACGACAGCGGCGTTGCAGGTGAAGACGTAAACCTTGTTCTCACGGGTGGAGAAGCCGACGGCACCGGCGATGCGGTTGGGCTCGTTGGCGTCCAGGAGCATCTTAACGATGAACACGCGCTCGACGTAGCGGTCTTCGCCCAGGGCGTTCTTGGCGGCTTCAGCAACGATGCACTTGTAGGACTCACCGTTGATCATGATCTGCCAGCGGCCGGAGCGGACGGGAGCGTCGCCGTTGCGGATGGCCAGGCCCTCGGCCTTGGCTTTGGCACCGTCGAGGTTCTTGCCGTCTTTCTTGACCCAAACGGGGAGGCCCCATTCTTCGAAGAGGTGGACGGAATCATCAACGTGGCGGCCCAGGTCGAAGATCAGGTCTTCGCGGACGATGCCCATGAGGTCGGTGCGGACCATGCGGACGTAGTCGTCCACATCGTTCTCGCCGCAGTAGGTGTTGATGGCGGACAGGCCCTGGGCAACGGCGCCGGAGCGCTCCAGAGCGGCCTTGTCGCAGAGCATGATCTTCAGGGAGGGGTCGACCTTGTCGGCCCAGCGCACGGCCTCGAAGGCGACGCCGCAACAACCCATGCCGCCGCCGACCATCAGGATATCAGCGTGCTGTTCGATGATTTCCGGCTCGGCGAGAGCAACACCTTTGGAGGCTTCTTTGCTAGGAAGCAGAGGCATAATATTTCTCCTAATATTTGAAGTGATTCAAGTTGTCTTGCAGACGAGATTACACGAACCGGGTACTAGACCAGGCTGGCGTAGTCTTCCAGCTTCCACTCTTTCTTCAGGTCGGCGTCCGTGACGGAAGCCTCTTCCATGACGGTGGCCTTCGGGGCGGCCAGTTCGGTCTCGGTGAAGAGGATCTCGGAGTCCAGATCGCCGGGTTCGGGCTTGCCGTCGAAGGGCTTGATGGAACCTTCAGCAGTGGTGCGGATGGGGAACTTGAAGCGCTTCACGCTGCCATTACGGAATTTGATGGTCCACATGATATCTTCAGCGGAACGCATCGGGATGGAGGTACCACCCATAGGGGCGAAGTCGGCGTACGGACGGGCTTCAATAGCGCCCTGGGGGCAAATTTTCACGCAGGAATAACATTCCCAGCAAGCGGACGGTTCCTGGTTGTAGGCCTTCATTTCGGCGGGATCCAGGATCATCAGATCGTTGGGGCAAATGTACATGCAAGCGGTCTTTTCGCCACCCTTGCAGCCGTCACATTTTTCCGGGTTAACAAAGGTCGGCATAACTTCTCCTCCTAAATAGGGTTTTATTATTCACAATAACCGACATCCTCTACCTAAAAACAAAAATCGTCACCCGTTGCAAACCGGGCGGAATTTGGGATTAGCAAGACGAAACACCCTTGTCAACGTGAAAGTGAATTTTTGAACAAGCGTATATCGTCAACTGTGTCTCGGGTTTTGGGCCTGCGGGCGAAAAATGCCCGGCCCGTCGGCATTTTCACCCGGCGCGAAGCGGCATCGCACAACGAAAAAACACCTATTGAAACCTTTACCGTTTTTAGTTTAAATGAACAAAGAATTGCAAGCCTTTTTTCAATTTATATGGTAGTACTCTAATGACAATGCAATCCACTGAAAATACAATCAAAAAATATAGTGAAAACCCCCTCGTTCTCTAGACTTTCTCCCGAGAAGGTCTACTCACCCACCCGAGCGGTCCATCGGGCATAAGATGTTGCAGGACGGGCGGAAAAAAGCGCTTGACACGACTTTCACAAACAGCCAATAAAGGCGGACCCTACAATTGGGAAATAATCATGGTTATGTAAGCGGCCGAGGCGGCTCACCATGAATTAAGGCAATGGAATCACTGACAAACTATTTAGGAGGCTTACATGTCCAACCTCGTAGCACCTCACGGTGGTAAAGGTCTCGTTTGCTGTCTGCTCGAAGGCGCAGCGCTTGAAGCTGAAGTCAAAAAGGCTGCTGGCCTGAAGACCCTCGAAATTTCCGATCGCGCCAAGGGCGACCTGATCATGATGGGTATCGGCGGCTTCTCTCCGCTGAACGGCTTCATGAAGAAGGCCGACTGGGCCGGCGTCTGCGAAAAGTTCCTGATGGCCGACGGCACCTTCTGGCCCATCCCCATCACCCTCGACACCAACGACGAAGACGTCAAGGTCGGTGACGAGGTGGCCCTGAAGGCCAAGGACGGCGTGGTCTACGCGACCATGAAGATCGAAGAAAAGTACGAGATGACCGAAGCCGACAAGAAATGGGAATGCGAGCTGGTCTACAAGGGCCACGGTGAAGATTCCGCCGACGACAAGTTCTGGGAAGTCGCCATGGAAGATCACCCCGGCGTTCAGATGGTCATGGCTCAGGGCAAGTACAACCTGGCCGGTCCCGTCAAGGTCCTGTCCGAGGGCGACTACGCCAAGCGTTACCCGGGCGTCTACCAGACCCCCGCTCAGATCCGCGCCGAGATGGAAAAACGCGGCTGGTCCAAGGTTGCCGCCCTGCAGCTGCGCAACCCCATGCACCGCTCCCACGAGTTCCTGGCCAAGATCGCCGTCGAAGTGTGTGACGGTGTCGTCATCCACTCCCTGATCGGCAACCTGAAGCCGGGCGACATCCCGGGCGAAGTCCGCATCAAGTGCATCCAGACTCTGATCGACAACTACTTCGTGCCCGAGAACGTCATCAACGCCGGTTACCCCCTCGACATGCGTTACGCCGGTCCCCGCGAAGGCCTGATGCACGCCACCTTCCGCCAGAACTACGGTATCAACAACATGCTCATCGGCCGTGACCACGCCGGTGTCGGCGACTTCTACGGCCTGTTCGAGGCCCAGGAGATCTTCAAGCGGATCCCCTACGTCACCGAAGCCTGCCCGGAACCCGGCAAGGCCCTGCTTTGCCAGCCGATGAACATCGACTGGACCTTCTACTGCTACAAGTGCGACGGCATGGCCTCCATGCGCACCTGCCCGCACAGCAAGGAAGACCGCGTCATCCTGTCCGGCACCAAGCTGCGCAAGGCCCTGTCCGAAGGCGCCGAGGTTCCGGATCACTTCGGCCGCGACGAAGTCCTGGTCATCCTCCGCGACTACTACGAGAACCTGACCGAAAAGGTCGAGGTCAAGATGCAGAAGGCCGCTTCCGGTCAGGACATGAAATAAGTCCGACCAATCGGTTCTACTGACCATTCAAGGGGAGGTTGCTCGCGCAGCCTCCCCTTTTCGTTGGCCGAACGGCGCACTCTCCCGCACTTCAATACGTCTAGAGCCACTATTTGGGGCGTGCCGCCCCAAAAGCGCTCCAAAGACGCCGGGCAGAAAGGGGAACCGAAGATCAAATCCTATTTGAAATCTGACTTGCGATATTCTTTGCTTATTGCGCTGCCATCAGAATATCGCTCAGTAACAACTAATTTCCCTGACTTCACCTCATAACTGACAACGCCATCTTCCGGATGCACCCTCCATCTGCCATCGCGAGTCCCCCAGATCACCCTCGTTCCATCAAACTTACACTTACTGGTCCATACGGATCCATCGCTCGGTCTAGTATATTTAACGAAAAAGGTTTCCCCATCGACACTTTTCACCAACATGATGTTTACGGGTCTTCCCATCACAGTGGCTATTACAGCTGCACTAATTTCATGCTCATTGTAACCGGCTGGCTTTGAATAAGCCGAGATCGGCATATAGTGTTCAGCGGCCATTGCAGCAAAAGATAAAAAGATAACCGCACCAATTCCAGTTAGCAGAGACAGCATGTTATTTCTCATGATTTAGCTCCTTGGTTGGAGGATAACTAATTTAATCATACGCTGCCCTACCTATACACATAATCTGATATTGGACACAAGACAGACGTGATCCAAAAGTGCTGGAGCCAGGATATTACTCCCCATCAGCTGTTTTACGTGGGGTTACCTTCTTCCAATTGCCCACCTGAGCCAAAACATAGCGTTCATGAGGGCCGACAAGGCTTCAGTTCGGAGCTTATCAGTACACGAACGGGATGAATTTCCTGGTCGTCCGGGCGTAGGCGGGGAAGTCGGCGGGATAGCGTTCGGCCAGGTAGGCGTCCAGAGCGGGGATGTGGTAGCCCACGAACATGGCGGCCATCAGGGCCGGAAGGGCAAGGGCCCAGGGCACGGCGGTCAGCAGGGCCCAGCCCGTGAACATGACCGTATCGCCGAAGTAGTTGATGTGCACGGCGTAACGGAAGAGGCCGCCGGTGTGGCAACGGCCCCGGTTGGCCGGGTCCCGCTTCCACAGCTTGCGCTGTATTTCCGAGGCCGTGTTCAGGAAGGAGCCGCCCAGGACCAGGGCCAGGGCAATCCAATCCAGCGGCGTGGGCGGCGTCGGGCCGTCCGAGAGCAGGCCCCCCGCGAGAAGCTGGCCTATTTCGATCAGGGCCATGAAGGCGAGCAGCCCGAAGACCTCGGGCCAGTCCACGCGCCGCGCCAGCAGGTAAAACAGGGTCACCGCGTGGCGCGCCCAATAGAGCGCTGCGCAACCAAGCAACAACAGCGCCCGATCCCTGTCGGCAAAGGTCCAATCCCGGCCTAACAGCAGGCCCGCGCGTTCCAGGCCGCCGCAGACCAGCCATGCGCAAATAAGGACAAGACACAAATGCCCCAGGCAAAAGACCGCCCGCTGCATCGGCGTGCGGCCATGGGAGCGGTTCACGCCCCCGGTGTTGCTTGAAGATGCTCCCATCGGACCTCCCGGTTGCCGCGCGGGCACACTGCGCGCCCCGCCGTCGCGGCCGAGTATGCCAGAAAACGGACCGATTTGGGAGGGTTAACCGCGCCAAATTCGTCTTGCCTCTCCCGCTCTTTTACCGCAGAACAGGGGGGTTGTGCCCGAAAGGACCAAGGCCATACTGCTTCTGGCGGCCACGGCGCTCATCTGGAGCTCCGGGGGGCTGGTCATCAAGCTCGTCCCGTGGACACCCATGGCCATCACCGGGATGCGCAGCGGGTTGGCCGCGCTGACCCTGGCCGCGCTTTTCCGGGGGCAGCTGAAGTTCCGCTTCTCGGCGGTGCAGTGGGGGGCGGCCGCGGGCTATGCCGGGCTGCTGATCACCAACGTGGCGGCCACCAAGCTGACCACCTCGGCCAACGCCATCCTGCTGGCCTACACCGCGCCGGTCTACGTGGCCCTGTTCGCGCCGTGGCTGCTCGGCGAAAGGACGCGCCGGTCCGACTGGGCATTCATCGCCGTGACCGTGGGCGGCATGGCCCTGTTCTTTTTCGACAGGCTCTCCCCCTCCGGGCTGTGGGGCAACATCCTGGCCATGGGCACGGGCCTCTCCTATGCCGCGTTCACCCTGTGCATGCGCGCCCAGAAGGACGCCTCGCCCGTGGAATCGGTCATCCTCGGCCATCTGCTCACCGCCCTGGCCGGACTGCCCTTCCTGTTCCCGGTCCCGCCCTCCCCCGACGGCTGGCTCGGCATGCTCTACCTCGGCGTCTTCCAACAGGGCGTGTCCCTGGCCCTCTACGTCTGGGCCATAAAACGGCTGGGCGCGCTGGAAGCCATCCTGATCATGATGCTCGAACCGATCTTCAACCCCCTGCTCGTGGCCGTGGGCTACGGCGAGCTGCCCGGCGCATGGGCCGTGGCGGGCGGCGTGACGGTCATCGGCGCGGTGACCTTGCGGGGGGCGCTGGCGGCCCTGCGCCGACCGGGCCACTCCTGATCCCGGAACCGGGTCCCGCGCGCGAACGCAAATAAGAATACACGGGCGCGAGTCCTTGCCCATCGGCGGCTAAATCGCCTGGACCCCGCCGCGAAACGGCTCTCAACGCCCTCCCCTTCTCTCCTGGAAGGCACCCAAAAAAAAGCGCGCCGGAGGCGCAAAAAGGGGATGCAAGGGCGCGAGTCCTTGCCCGCCGGAGGCGAAGTCCTTTTGATTTTCGCCGCGAAGCGGCTTTCAACACCTGGTTTTTCCCAGAGAGTTAAGGGGAGAGTCCCCAAAAAAAGGGACCGCTTCGAAAGCGGTCCCTTGGGTTGGTCGATCCCGGTCTGAACGGGCTACTGCTTGAGATGCCAGACGCCCTTGTCGTCGCGCCAGGCCTTGGCCATGATGGTATCGCCATCCTTCTGGTCCTTGATGTAGACGTCGCGGTAGACCTTGTTGTCGGCCATGTACGGGGGAGTCGGCGTAGCCGTGTAGCTGGCCCCGGTGTCGGGGTTGGTCCAGGACTGGGGCTGGTCGGACTTGCCGACTTCCAAGGTCCGCTGGACCTGGGCCTCGTCATGCTTGTCCCACTCGTTACCCACGATGTAGCCGAACAGCGTGCCCACGCCCGCTCCCACGGCCGCGCCGAGGAGCTTGTCCTTGAACGTCAGGGCGCCGATGGTCGCGCCGGCCAGGCCGCCCACAGTGGCGCCCTGCTGGGCTTTGGTGGCGCAGCCGTAGCCTGCGGCCAGAAAACATATCATCAGCGCGGGTATCAATACTTTCCTCATGGCGTGTTCCTCCATGGAATTAGGGTGCGTTGTCGAAGCCGGGCCGGTCCACCGGGGACGGGAACGACTTATTCCAATGTGCCTCTTCCGAAGCGGCTTGTCCAGTACGCAGACGCGGGAAACGGGTCAAAACGCCGGACGCGCGGGCTCCGGCGGGCGACCGGGTCTTGCATATCGCGCGCTTTCGGGCTAGAGAAGCCTTTCCCGCTGTGGCGGGAACCATAATCATACATAAGGAAGACGGCAAGACGATGATCAAGATCCGCAAAGACGACGGTCCCTTCGAGGACCGCCCCCGCAAGGACGCCGAAGGCGCCTCCGACAATTCCCCCCGCAACGACAGGGGCCGCCCGCAACGCGACGAACGGCGGCCTCCGCGCAAATTCGACAAACGCGGTCCCGGCCGCGGCCCCCGGCGCGACAATCGCGACTTCTTCGGCCGCAAGCCCGAAGCCCCGATCCCGGACGACGACGCCCCGTCCAAGGCCGAGGTGGTCACCGGCCACCGCTGCAACGACATCGCCGAAATCGACGACCAGATCCTGGGCCTGCTGGAAAAGCGCACCTTCCTCATCCGCAAGGAAGGAGCCTGGCGCAAATCCCGGCAGAAATCCCTGGTGGACCCCAAGCTCGAGAAGTTGCTGCGCGCGGCCTTCGACCGTTCGGCGGGCCGCCTGGGGCTGGACGCCAAGCTGACCAAACAGCTCTTCACCCTGCTCAACCAATTTTCGCTGGCCGACGTGCGCAAGGCGTTCGAAGGCGAAGGCTACAAGCTCGCGCCGCGCGTGGAACCCGTTTCCGCGGGGCTCAACGGGCCGCGTTCCTTCCGCTTCACCCGGATGATGCTGGCCATGGCCGCCTCGGCCGGAGCGTCCGTGACCCTCTCCCCGGTGACCATGAACGCCCCGAACAAGGACCTCGCCAAGGCGCTGAAGCAGGTCGGCGCGCCCATTCACTGGGACGACGACTTCATCCGCAACGACGGCGGCCGGACCCTGGAATTCGAGGGCAAGATGGCCTTCGTGGGCGAGGACTCCTTCAATTTCTACATGCTGCTCTGTCTGGCCCTCGGCCACGCCGGGCGGTGCAAGTTCACGGGCAAGCCCTCCCTGCAACTGCTCGACGCGTCCGCCCTGAACAAGGTGCTGCCGTCGCTGGGCGCGCGGGTGGTTCCCATGAACCCGAACAACCCCGGCCTGCCCATCCGCCTGGAGTGCGGCGGGGCCATGGACGAGGCGGTGACCCTGCCCGGCGGCATCGACCCGGACTTCGCCGCCGCCCTGACCCTGGCCGCCTGGTCGTTCCCCGGAGGACTGACCATCAAGGGACTGACCAGCACGGCCCGCGAACGCGTGGCCGAGGCCGTCACCGTTCTCGAAGCCTGCGGCATCAAGGCCGAGCTGGGCAAGGACTCCGTGTCCGTGTCCGACGGCGTCCCGATCATGGAGCCGCAACCGCAACTGCCCCTGTCCGTGCGCCTGAACGCCATGCTTCTGGCCTTGCCCGCCCTGTGCGGCGGCCGGATCAACGTCGAAGGCTCCTGGCCCCGCAACGAGCGGGCGGACCGCGTGCTGGAACAGTTGAAAGGCCTGGGCCTGCGCATCGACGTGGCCACCGAAAACGTGGTGGCGTCCCTGGAGGGCGAACTGCCCGCATCCGCCGACATTTCCCTGGGCGCGTACCCGGACCTCATGCCCCTGGCCCTGGCCCTGGCGCTCAAGGTGGGCGACGCCCGGCTGTCCGGCGCAAACAACGATGTGGCCGTGGAGCTGCTGGACCGCATGGGTGCGAGCTACGAGATCGACGGCGACGTCATCGAACTCAAGCCCGGCAAGCCCGGTTGGGAAGGGACCTGGTTCAGCCCGGATCCGGTCTGGTCCATGGGCTGCGCCCTGGCCGCCTTCACCGTGCCCGGCATCGTGCTGGAGAATCACGGCGAAGTGACCGCCACCTGGCCCGAGTTCTGGAACTTCTACAACTCCCTGCCCACCGGCAAGATGAAACCCAAACCGGAACGCGAGAAAAAGGATGACACGAGAAGACGAATCAAGATCCGATGAAAAACGGCTGAGCGACGACATCGACGTCCTGGAGGCGGAGGTGGCGCAGTTGACCCTGGAGCTGGAAAAGACCAAGCAGGCCGTGCGCGATCTCCGGGCCTCGGAAGATCCCGGGACGGGCGTCTACCATGCCGAGGAAATCTTCCACGCGCAGCAGGACAAACTGCGACTGGACGTGGAGATCCGCTTCCGGACCAACAAGATCCGCCGGATCAAACTCGGCATCGAGGACATGGAGCCGTCGGAAGGCGTCAAGAACGGCTTCCTGTTCTGAGTCCCGAGCCGATTTCAGGAAAGGACCCCGTCCCCGAAGCGGCCGGGGGGTGAGAGCCCCGGAACGACCGCGCCCGGACGGTTACGAGAGAGACCCAACGTATCCTAGGAGTGATCATGGGCAAGAACATCACCCGCAAAATCATAGCGAAGCACCTCGTTTCCGGAAACATGGTTCCGGGCGAGGAAGTGGGCCTGCGCATTGACCAGACCCTGACCCAGGACGCCACCGGCACCATGGCCTGGCTGCAATACGAGGCCATCGGCATCGACCGGGTCCGCACGGACCTGTCCGTCAGCTACGTGGACCACAACACCCTCCAGATGGGCTTCCGCAACCCTGACGACCATCGCTTCCTGCGCACCGTGGCCGCCAAGTCCGGGGCGGTCTTCTCGCCCGCAGGCACCGGCATCTGCCACCAGTTGCACCTGGAGAATTTCGCCAAGCCCGGCGCGACGCTCATCGGTTCGGACTCCCACACGCCCACGGCCGGCGGCATCGGCGCCATGGCCATGGGTGCAGGCGGGCTGTCCGTGGCCCTGGCCATGGCGGGCGAGCCGTACTTCATCCCCATGCCCAAAGTGGTCAATGTGAAGCTGACCGGCGAGTTGACCGGCTGGGCCCAGGGCAAGGACGTCATCCTCGAACTGCTGCGCAGGCTGACCGTCAAGGGCGGCGTGGGCAAGGTCTTCGAGTACAGTGGCCCCGGCGTGGCTTCCCTGTCCGTGCCCGACCGCGCGACCATCACCAACATGGGCGCGGAGCTGGGCGCGACCACCTCCATCTTCCCGTCTGACGAAACCACCCGCGACTTCCTGACCAAGATGGGCCGGGCCGACGACTGGACCGAACTCGTGGCCGACCCGGACGCCGAGTACGACGAGGTGATCACCATCGACCTGTCCGCCCTGGAGCCCCTGGTGGCCCAGCCGCACATGCCGGACCAGGTCTGCAAGGTCAAGGACCTGGCCGGAAAGAAGATCGACCAGGTGGCCATCGGCTCCTGCACCAACTCGTCCTATTCCGATCTCAAGAACACCGCCCAGATCCTGGCCGGACGCATGACCCCGCCCGAGACCGATCTGATGATCTCCCCCGGCTCCAAGCAAGTCATGAAGATGCTCGCCCGCGAAGGGCTCATCGAACCGCTGCTCGACGCGGGCGCGCGCCTGCTCGAATGTTCTTGCGGCCCGTGCATCGGCATGGGCGGTTCGCCTGTCTCGGCGGGCGTGTCCGTGCGCACCTTCAACCGCAACTTCGAAGGCCGTTCCGGCACTCAGGACGGCCAGATATTCCTGGTCTCGGCCCAGACCGCCGCGCGCCTCGCCCTGGACGGCGAATTCAGCGACCCGGCCACATGGGGCCCCGCGCCCGAGCGCGTCACCCTGCCCGACGACGTGCCGTCCATCCGCGAACTGTTCGTCTTCCCGCCCGAAGACGGCTCCGCCGTGGAGGTCCTGCGCGGACCCAACATCGTGGCTCTGGAGGACTTCGACGCCCTGCCCCGGAGCATCGAGGCCAAAATCCTGCTCAAGGTCGGCGACAACATCACCACCGATCACATCCTGCCCGCCGGCGCGCAGATCACCGCGCTGCGCTCCAACATCCCGGCCATCAGCCAGTACATCTTCTCCCGCGTGGACGAAGGGTTCGTCGGCCGCATGAAGGAACACGGCAAGGGCGTCATCCTGGGCGGCGAGAACTACGGCCAGGGCTCCAGCCGCGAACACGCGGCGCTGGGCCCCCGCCACCTGGGCGTCAAGGCCGTGGTGGTCAAATCCCTGGCCCGCATTCACCGGGCCAACCTGATCAACTTCGGCATCCTGCCCCTGCTCCTGGAAAACCCGGCGGACTACGACCGGCTGGAACAAGGCGCGGACCTGACCATCCCGGCTTCCGAGATCACTCCCGGCGGCGCCGTGAACGTGATCGCCGGGAACGGCCTAACCGTCTCGGTCACAAATGATTTGACCGAAAAGGAACTACAGATTATCCAGGCAGGTGGCCTCCTGAATGCCGTTCGGGAAGGCAAATCCTAAGCCCGGCACCCCGGTGCCTCCCCCACCCGGAGAGGCACCGCGTTCATCATAGCTATCGGAGCAGAAATGTTAGAAATAATGCGCGAAAACGCATCCGGCTGGATCATCAAGATACTCTTTGCCGTCATCATCATCGCCTTTGTCTTCGCCTTCGGCATGTCCGGGCTGAACAGCTCGGGCGACCCGACCGTGGCCACGGTCAACGGCCAGGTCATCACCCGCGCCGATTACGAGACGATGTATAACCGCGCGGCTGAAAACATCCGCCGGGCCAACCCCGACCTGCCCCCCGCGCAAGTCCGGTCCCCCGAATTCAAACAGAGGGTCCTGGGCGAGCTGATCAGCCAGAAGCTCCTCCTCGGCGAGGCCGACAAGCTCGGCATCCGCGCCTCGGACAAGGAAGTGGCCGCCGGCATCGCCGCCATCGCCGCCTTCAAGGACGCCAACGGCAAATTCGATCAGACGCGGTATCAGGCCGCCCTGCGGGAAATCCGCCAGACCCCGGCCGAATTCGAAGAAAGCTACCGCAGCGACCTGACCATGGAAAAGGTCAAGGACGCCGTGGCCGCCTCGGTTGATGTATCCGAGACCCAGGCCCGCCAGATCTTCGACTGGATCAGCGAACAGGTCCGCCTCGACTACATCGAGGTCCTGCCCGTGGACTTCCGCAACGAAATCAAGATCGGTGAAGCCGAGGTCGAGGCCTACTACAAGGCCAACCAGGACCGCTTCAGCATCCCGGCCCAGGTGACTCTGCGGACCCTCGCCTTCACTCCGGCCAACCTGGCCAAGTACCAGACCGTCACCGACGACGAGATCAAGGACTACTACGCCGCCAACAAGGACACCCTGGGCGAGCCCGAGACCATCCACGCCCGCCACATCCTGGTGGCCGTCAAGGACTCCGCGCCCCAGGCCGAACAGGACAAGGCCAAGGTGCGCATCGACAAGCTCTACCAGGAAGCCAAGTCCGGCGCGGACTTCGCCGAACTGGCCGTGAAGAATTCCGACGGTCCCAGCGCCCCCAACGGCGGCGACCTGGGCTGGTTCGGCAAAGGCGCCATGGTCCCGGGCTTCGAGGAAGCCGCCTTCGCCCTGAACAAGGGCGAGGTGTCCAAGCCGGTCAGGACTCCGTTCGGCTGGCACATCATCAAGGTCGAGGACAAGAAGGAAAGCACCGTCAAGACCCTTGACGAGGCCAAGGACGAGATCAAGACCCGCCTGGCCGAGGAAAAGGCCTCCGACAAGGCCAACGACCTCCTGGATCAGGCCACCGACCGCCTTGTCTCCGGCATGCCCCTGAAAAACATCGCCGCCGAACTGGGCATCGAAACCGTGACCACCGATCCCATGCCCGCCCAGTTCCTGGCCCAGACCTTTGGCATGAACGCCGAAGCGGCCAAGGCCGTGACCGGACTGACCCCCGGCGAGGCCTACAAGAGCCCTGTGGCCGTCAACGGCGGCTACATGCTCGTGGAAAAGGCCGAGGACATTCCGGCCTCGGTCATGGCTCTCCCCCTGGTCCGCCAAACCATCACCAACACCCTCAAGGACCAAAAGGGCGCGGAATTGGCCGAACAGGAAGCCGAGAAGATCCATGCGGCCCTGACCGGCCCCGACGCCGGGGCCGCCGCCAAAAAGTACGCCTCGCGCATCAAGACCACCCAGCCGTTCAACCGCCAGGGCAACATCCCCGAACTGGGCCTGAGCCAGCCCCTGGCCAAGGCCGCCTTCAACGCCCCGGACAAGAACTGGTTCAAGCTCGTCTACACCATGCCCGGCGGCGGCGCCGTCGTGGCCCGGCTCAACGAGCGCATCCCGTCCTCGGACAAAAACTGGCAGGAACAAAAGCAGTTCTGGCTCGCCCAGGTCGGGCAGAACTACCGCCACGAAGCCGTCGCCGCGTTCATGGACGACCTGAGCAAGAACGCCGAGATCGACATCGCCCGGCCCGACATCCTCAAGTAGCGCGCCGGACTACCGACATACGAAAGGGCTGCTCCTCGCGGGGCAGCCCTTTTTCCGTGCGCACGCCGGAGTCGAGGCGGCTTGAGGCGAGAGGGTTGGGGCGCCCTCGCCGGGCGGGCGCCTCCGGCGGCCAGGGGGAACCCTTTGAAAAGGGTTCCCCCTGGACCCCCTCCTAAACTTTTTGGGTGCCTTCGGCAGAAGCGTGCGGACGCGGGGGAGGGACGGGATGTATGGGGATGGACGCAAGGGAAAGGCTGATTTCGCGGCATGTTGGAACGGAGGCGAAAGAAAATTTTCACACTGTCTCTCCCCCTTCTTAAAAAAATAAAACCCGCGATTTCGGATAGAAAAAACGGCGTGCTTTCTTTCGAGAAGAAGCACGCCGTTTCGTCCATTTTTTCTGTCTGAAATCGCGACCGGCACAACGAAAAGCGTTCCTCACCGGGCCTTTCGCTACCGCACGCCCTTCGCGAAGCGACCCAAAAAGTTTGGGAGAGTCCAGAGAACCTTTTTCAAAAGGTTCTCTGGCGGGGTCTGGGGCGGAGCCCCAGCGGGGCCCGGGGCAGCGCCCCGGCCATCGGGAACTCAGGCCATTACAACGCTATCCGGGCATTTTCACTACCGCGTAGAAGCCGTTGGACTGGTGGCCGTGCATGGTCTCGTAGACGACCTCCTCGAAGGCCAGGGTCTCGAAGCCGGAAAACAGGGCTTCCATGTGGTTGCGGTCGTGATGGCGCAGGGTGCCGCCGTCGTCCACGTCGAAAACGCCGTACAGACCGTATCGTTCCTGCCCGAGCTGGTAGCGGTCGAGGTTGCGCCGGTCGCGGTTGAGCAGGAAGTCGTTGACGTAGAGCACGCCGCCGGGCTTGAGGACCCGTTGCAGTTCGAGCAGAGCCTCGGCCTGGGCGCGGGTTTCCAGCATGCAGGTAAAGACCGCGAGCATGACGGCGGCGTCGAAGACATTGTCCGCATAGGGCAGGGGCCCGCCCGGATAGGCGGCCAGGTTGAACCCGGGGTGCTCGGCGAGGCCGCGCCTGACCAGCGGCTCGGAAAAGTCGATGCCGGTCAGGTTTGCATACCCGGCCGAGGCCAATTCGGCCATGATCCGCCCGTAGCCGCAACCGAAGTCCAGGATGCGGGCGTTGCCGTCGGGAACGTATTCACGGAACACGTCGAGCCTGAATGGAGTGGTGAAATCCTTGGCCGCGCATTTGTCGGTCCAATATAGTTTGGGGTCCGGGATGGGAAAGCTCCTTGCTAGAGAGTGAGCCGGACGGTGTAGAGGTTGCGCCCGCGCTGGACGCGCATCATGACCGTCTTCTGCATGCGGTTGCGCAGGAAGGCGTTGAGCAGGTCGATGCCCGAGCCCAGGCTGCGGTTGCCTATCTGGTGGATGACGTCGCCTTGCTTCAGGCCGAGCTTGGCTGCGGCCGAGCCGGGGACCACGGTGGTTACCTCGGCGCCCGGTCCCTTCCGGTCGGCCAGCTCGAAGCCCCAACGGGCGCGCACCAGGTCCAGGGCCTTGGCCTTGTCCAAAACCTGCGGCCGAAGGTGGAGCCGGATGGTGTGCCCGTCGCGCAGGGTGACGAGATTGACGGATTCGGACTTGGTCACGCTGAACAGCCGGGTCAGGTAATCGCTCTTGTTGGCCACGGTGCGGCCGTTGAAGGACAGGACCACGTCGCCGGGCTTGACCAACCCGTCGGCGGCCGGAGTGCCGGGGTAAACCTCGGTGACGAGCATGCCGTTGAGGTCCTTGAGATTGAAATAGCGGGCCGCCGCCTGGTCGATGTCCTGGCCGAACAGGCCGAGCCAGATGGGCGCGACGTGGCCGGAATCGAGCAGTTCGGCGATGACGTGCTTGGCCTTGTTGATGGGAATGGCGAAACCGATGCCTTCGGCCCGGGCCTGGATGGCGGTATTGATGCCGATAAGTTCGCCGTTGATGTTCAGGAGCGGGCCGCCGGAGTTGCCGGGATTGATGGCCGCGTCGGTCTGGATGAAGCTGCCGAAAGCCCCGCTGTTGGTCTTCATGGGCCGGTTCAGGGCCGAGACCACGCCGGTGGTCACCGTGTTGGAGTAGCCGAAAGGATTGCCGATGGCGATGACGGTCTCACCGATGAAGATGCCGTCCGAATCGCCCATGGACACCTGGGGCAGGCCTTGGCCGTTTTCGAGCTTGAGCACGGCCAGATCGAAGTCGGCGTCCGAACCCACCAGGTCGGCCTTGAATTCCCGCCCGTCCTTGAGGCGCACCGCGATGTCGCCGCCCGAGGCGATGACGTGGGCGTTGGTCAGCACCAGCCCCTTGTCGCCGTCGATGATCACGCCCGAGCCGAGGCTCTGGGACTGGCGGGGCCGCTGTTCATAATAATCCTTGAAGAACTGGTCGAAAAAGGGGTCGCCGAAGGGCGAACGGTTGCCGGAGCGGACCGCGGAAGTCACGGTGATGTTGACCACCGAGGGGCTGACGGCCTCCACGGCGCGGACCACCGGAGTTCGGCGGTCGGCGGCGCGGGCCGGGGCGCAGGCGAACCCGACGGCGGCGACGAGGATAAGGACGGCGAGGGAAAGACGGAACGGGAAACGGAGTACGGATCGCATGCTACTTGCCTTGGGCCATGGCCCTCAGACGCGCGATGCGGTCTTCAATGGGCGGGTGAGTGGCGAACAGAGACGCGGCCTTTCGTCCGCTGAACGGATTAACGATGAACAAATTCTCGGTGACCGGGTTGCCCTGGAGCGGGATGCGGCTCGCCGCCGAATCAAGCTTGGACAGGGCGTCGGCCAGGTCGTTGGGGTTGGCCAGGCGTGCGCCCGTGGCGTCGGCCAGGTATTCGCGCGAGCGGGAAATGGCCATCTGGATCAGGGTGGCGGCGACGGGAGCGAGAAAGGCCATGGCCAGCGCGGCCAGGGGATTGCCGCCCTCGTCGTCGCGGGAGAACCCGCCGAAGATGGCGGTGAACTGGAGCATGTTGGCAATGAACACGATGGCCCCGGCCAGCACGGCCGCGATGCTCTGGATGAGGATGTCGCGGTTGACGATGTGGCCGAGTTCATGAGCCAGCACGCCCTTGAGCTCGTCGGGGTCCAGGATCTTGACGATGCCGCGCGTCACCGCGACCACGGCGTGTTCCGGGTTGCGGCCCGTGGCGAAGGCGTTGGGCGCGTCCTGGGGAATGAGCACGATGCGCGGCTTGGGGATGCCCGCCGCCGCAGCCATTTCGCCCACCACCCGGTGGATATGCGGGGCGTCGCCCGGGGACAGGGGCTGGGCCTTGTACATGCGCAGGACGATCTTGTCCGAATACCAATAGCTGCCCACATTCATGAACATGGCGAACCCGAAGGCCAAAAACAGCCCCGCCCGTCCGCCCATGGCTCCACCCAGGGCCATCAACAGGCCGGTGAGCAGACCGAGCAGCAACACGGTTTTCAACTGGCTGGTCATAATGGTGCAATCCTCCGACATCCGTCGTTGTTTTCGATTCCAGTAGATAGGGATTCGGCGGCAAAGGTCAAGCCCGGAAGGGATATGGCAGGCCCGGCCGCCGCCGAACGGGTTTGTGTTATCGTATTGAGAAAAAACGGAGATACCGTTTGCCCATGGGAAAAAATCGTTATAATACCGTTAAGCAATGGACCATTGTTGAATCCGGGAGGTCGAGACCATGAAGACATGTATTTCCGAGAACCCCACATCCAAATCCACGGCAATCACCACGGTCGGCCCTGCCAAAATCGCCAATCCCATCGCATTCGGTCGATTCGTCGAAGAAGACGACGCCGTGTTGGTGAACATCTCCCGCCGGACCGTGGAAGGCGGCCCCAAGAGCCGCAAGAAGCCCGAGCACGCCTATTTCGAGCCCGCCGGCCCCCGGGACAAGATCTACTACGACCCAAGCAAGACAAAATGCGCGGTGGTCACCTGCGGCGGGCTGTGCCCCGGCCTGAACGACGTCATCCGGGCCATCGTCATGGCCGCCTACCACGAATACAAGGTCCCGTCCGTGCTCGGCATCCAATACGGTCTGGCCGGGTTCGTGCCCGAACAGGGGTACGACGTCATCGAGCTGACCCCGGATTTCGTGTCGCGCATCCATGAATTCGGCGGCACGGTGCTGGGCTCCTCGCGCGGCCCCCAGGACCCGGAGGTCATCGTAGACGCGCTGGAGCGCATGAACGTCTCCATCCTGTTCATGATCGGCGGCGACGGGACCATGCGCGCGGCCTCCGCCGTGGTGGCCGAGATCGCGAAGCGCGGCCTGTCCATCTCCGTGGTCGGCCTGCCCAAAACCATCGACAACGACATCAACTACGTCTCGCCCTCCTTCGGCTTCGACACCTCGGTGGAGACCGCGGCCATGGCCATCCGGGGCGCGCATGTGGAGGCCACGGGCGCCCCCTGGGGCATCGGCATGGTCAAGGTCATGGGCCGGGACGCGGGCTTCATCGCGGCGCAAAGCTCCCTGTCCTGCCAGGAGGTCAACTTCTGCCTCATCCCCGAGGCTCCCTTCGACCTCCACGGCGAAAAGGGCTTTCTGGCCGCCCTGGACAGGCGCATGAAGCAGCGCGGAAACGCGGTCATCGTGGTTGCCGAGGGCGCAGGCCAGGACCTCCTGAAAACCTCTGGCGAAGCGGACGCCTCAGGCAACGTGAAACTCAGCGACATCGCCGCCCTGCTCAAGAAGGAAATTCTCGAACATTTCAGCAAACAGGGCATCGAGGCCACCCTGAAATACATCGACCCGAGCTACATCATCCGCTCGGTCCCGGCCAACGCCAACGACCGCATCTACTGCTCTTTCCTGGGCATCCACGCGGTCCATGCGGGCATGTCCGGGCGTACCGGCCTGGTCGTCTCCCGCTGGAACGGCCGCTACGTGTACATCCCCATGGGGTTGGTGACCAAGGGCAAGAAACGCATCAGCACCTGTTCCAACTACTGGCGCGCCGTACTCGAATCCACGGGCCAGCCCGTTTCCATGAAAAATGGCTAATGGGAACAATAATTATTCTTGATTTGTTCGCGAGGCGGAGGTATGCATCTCTGAATGTTGAGCATTTTTTAACGGTTTGAGGTATGTCAAAGCAATATCCACAAGGGGGTTTGTATGGATGTGCTGATGCTTTCCCGGTTGCAATTCGCCGCAGCCACCATGTTTCACTTTATTTTCGTGCCGTTGACGCTGGGGTTATCGGTCCTCATCGCCTGCATGGAAACGGCCTATGTGCGCACCGGCAACGAGGTGTACAAAAAAATGGCCAAATTCTGGGGAAAACTCTTCCTGGTGAACTTCGCATTGGGCGTGGTCACCGGCATCACCCTGGAATTCCAGTTCGGCACCAACTGGTCCCGGTATTCCGCCTACGTGGGCGACATCTTCGGTTCGCTCCTGGCCATCGAAGCCACGGCGGCCTTCTTCCTTGAATCCACCTTTATCGGCGTCTGGCACTTCGGCTGGGACAAGCTCTCGCCCAAGGCCCACGCCACCACCGCATGGCTGGTGGCCGGCGCGTCCAACCTGTCGGCCATCTGGATTCTCATCGCCAACGGCTTCATGCAGAATCCCGTGGGCTACGTCCTGCGCAACGGCCGGGCCGAGCTGACCGACTTCTGGGCGGTCATCACCAACAAGTACGCGTGGCTCGAATTCTTCCACGTGGTTCCGGCCTCCCTGCTTCTGGCCGGATTCTTCATCGTCGGCATCTCGGCGTGGCACCTGCTGCGCAAGAACAACACCGAGTTCTTCCAGAAATCCTTCAACCTGGGCATCTCCGTGGCCCTGGTCTTCGCCCTGTTCACCGCGTTCGAGGGCCACATCCACGGCAACAACCTGTCCGACACCCAGCCCGCCAAGCTGGCGGCCATGGAATCGCACTGGGAGACCCAGACCCAGGCGCCCATGTATCTCCTGGTTATCCCGGGCGAGGACGGCAACGTGCTTCAGGCACTGCCCCTGCCCGGCGTGCTGAGTTTCCTGGCCTACAACGACTTCAACGCCGAAGTGAAGGGGCTGAACGACTTCCCCAAGGAGGACCGGCCTCCCGTGGTCCTGTCCTTCCTCTCCTTCCGGCTGATGGTCGGCCTGGGCACCCTGTTCATCCTGGTGGCCGCCTTCGGCTTCCTGGTCCGTTCCAAGGTGCACAACTACCCGCTCTTCCTCAAGGCGCTGCCGTTCTGTATCCCTCTCCCTTACATCGCGCTCTGGGCGGGCTGGACCCTCACCGAAGTGGGCCGCCAACCCTGGATCGTCTACGGGCTCATGCGCACCTCCGACGCGGTCTCCCCGGTGGGCGGCGCCGAGGTGGGCTTCACTCTCGTCCTCATGACCCTGCTCTACGCCCTGCTCGGCGCTGTCGGCATCTGGCTGATGGTCAAGCTGGCCAAGAAGGGTCCCGAAGACAACACCCCCATCCAGGTCTAACTTCAGCGAATTAAAGGAGAAAATCTATGACTACTCTGATGGAAACCGGTTCGCTGCACTACTACCTGGCGATGATCTGGTTCATCCTCTGGGGCGTGCTCTGGGCCGTCTACTTTATCCTCGACGGCTTCGACCTGGGCGTGGGCACCCTGCTGCCCTTCCTGGCCCGGACCGAAACCGAAAAACGGGCCATGTTCAACGCCACCGGCCCCTTCTGGGACGGCAACGAAGTCTGGCTGATCGCGGCGGGCGGCGTGACTTTCGCCGCCTTCCCCTACGCCTATGCGCAGATGTTCAGCGGCCTGTACATGGCGCTCATGCTGCTCCTGTTCACCCTGATTGTGCGCGGCGTATCCTTCGAATTCCGCTCCAAGGTTGAAAGCCCCGCATGGAAAAAGATCTGGGACACGGCCCACGCGGTGTGCTCCTTCCTGCCCGCCCTGCTGCTGGGCGTGGCCTTCGCCAACATCTTCCAGGGCATCCCTCTGGACGAGACCGGGTTCTCCCAGGCCGGGCTTTTCGGCCTGCTCAACCCCTACGGCATCGCCGGCGGCATCCTGTTCGTGACCATCTTCATGATGCACGGGGCTCTGTGGCTGTGCATCCGCACCACCGGCGAACTCAAGCAGCGGGCCGAAAACGTGGCCACCAAGCTGTGGCCCGGCGTGGTCATCCTGACCGTGCTGTTCCTGGCCTATACCGCCATGTCCACGCAGCTCTTCGCCAACTACATGGTCTACCCGATCCTGTTCGTCATCCTGCTCCTGCCCGTGGCCGGGCTGGTGCTCATGCGCACCTACCTCGGCGCAGGCAAGTACTGGATGGCCTGGGCCTCCTCCTGCCTGTACATCGGCGGCACGGCCCTGTTCGGCGTGACCGGAATCTTCCCGGCCATCATCCCGTCCAACCCCAACCCGGCCCACAGCCTGACCATCATGAACTCGGCATCGAGCGCCCTGACGCTGGAAATCATGCTCGTGGTGGCGGTCATCTTCGTGCCTCTTGTCATCGGCTACCAATCATGGGTCTACAAGCACTTCGCCACGGCCATGACCGAGGACGACCTGCACTACTAGAAAAGGCTCTCCCAAACCGCAAGACCGCCCGGTCCGGCATCAGCCGGGCCGGGCTTTTTCGCGTCGATCACAGGATGGGCCGAGCCTCGTTTTTTCGCGTTTCTCCCATGAAAAACCGCTCCGGGCGGTATCGGGGTGGACGAGCCTTCGTCTTCCCGGAATCACGAGCCGGGGGGGGGGTGTTCCCTGGATTTTCGTTGCGCGAAGCGCGTTCGGGTGCGCCGGGTCGCGCGAGGAGCAAATCCCGGAGGGGCGAGGGACGGGACGGCTGTCGAAAGCCGCCCCGCGCGGGGAATGTCTAGTCGTGCGTATCCATGCCGTTGTAGACCCAGCCGAAGTACTTGCGGGCGAGAAAGGACGCCACCTCGGCGGCATCGTCCAGCCCGAAATTCGGAACGTCGGTGTCCACGCCCCGGTCCGTGACCATGGCGATGAGCCTTTTGGCCTGCTGGTTGTAGCGGTCGCACAGGGGCAAGACGTGAGCGGCGTTGCGGTAGACCTCGATCTTGGGCTGATCCGAGTTGAAATACCCTTCGGCCAGGACCAGGTCCTTGTCCGCAAACAGGGTCTCGGCCAACGATTCCAAGGACCGCTCGCGCTCCACGGACTTGATCATGGCCACGCGGTCGGGCGAGGAAACGACCACGGTCTCGGCCCCTGCGCGTTTGAGCCGCCAGGAGTCCTTGCCCTCCACGTCCATTTCAAAGGAGTGGGAATCGTGCTTGATCGCGCCCACGGACAGCCCGAGCCGACGCAGCTCAGGCACGAGTTTTTCCATAAAAGTAGTTTTTCCGGATTTCTTTTTGCCGACGATGCAGAATATATGCTGTGCCATTTCAATCCCTTATGGTTGACATGCGGAAACGCGCCCAGGTGTTGCAACAGAACCGGGCGCGACGAGACGACAGACATTAACCGTATATCAAGGGGCCGACGGGTGCAATCCTTTACAACGTACGGGCCGGGTGCCACTATGCGTCCATACCGCCCCCAAACTCCCGAGGAAGGCCATGCCCGCACTCATTTCCCGCCAGGACGCGGTCCGCAAGCTGCTCGGGCTCGCCCGGCCCGCCACAACGCAAACCGTACCGCCCATGAACGGCATCGGCCTGATCGCGGCCCGGGATGCGACCGCCCAGTGCGATGTCCCCGAACACGCTTGCTCGGTGCGCGACGGATACGCCGTGCGCAGCCTGGACGCGGCCCCGGCCAAGCCGCTCGATCCGGTGCGGCTGGCCGTGAACGGCTGCCTGCGCGCGGAATCGACGAACCCCATGCCCATCCGGCCGCATACGACCGTCCGCGTACTGACCGGCGGCCCGGTGCCGCCCGGCGCGGACGCGGTCTATGCCGAAGAGGACGTGGAGGCGGCGGACGGGCATATCCTGGTGCGCGCCCCCGTGCGCGCGGGCTGGTTCGTGCGCGCCGCGGGCGGCGAGATCGCGAAAGATACGGTGGTCGTCCCGGCGGGTCAACCGATCTCGCCCCAGGCGGCGGCGGTCATGACCCGCACCCGGGTGAACTCCATCCAGGTCCACCCCCGGCCTCGGGCCCGGCTCATGGCCCTGGGCAGTGAGCTGGCCAAGCCGGGCCACAGCCCGGACGGTCCGGCACACCCGGGCACGGCGCAATTCCCGGCGGACAACCTGGTCCTGCTGCGGGGGCTGTTCGAAGCGGCCGGAGCCTATGTGGAAGGGACCGCGGTCATGCCGGACGACCGCGACCGGCTGGTGGCCGCCCTGAGTGACGCCGACCTGCCCGAGATCCTGGTCACCACCGGTGGTACGGGCAACAGCGAGCGGGACTTCGCCCTGGAGGCCGCCCTCGAAAGCGGATTCACCCCGATATTTCACCGCATAGACATCCGTCCGGGCCGGAACATGTTCGCGGCCGCGCGCGGCCGGACCCTGCTTTTCGGCCTGCCCGGCCCGCCCGCCGCCGGGCACGCCTGCTTCCACGCGGTCATCCTCCCGGTCGTCCGCCGACTGCGCGGCCTGCCCGGGCCCGACACGCCGCGCACCGCCCGCTTCACCCAGGCCATCAACGCCCGGCCGGGCTCCGAATGGCTGGTCCAGTGCCGCCTCGAAATCCAGGGCTGCGCGCTGACCGCCACCCCCCTGGCGGGCAAGGCCGTCCCCCCCATGTTCGGACTGGCCCACGCTCACGGCCTGGCCGTTTTGCAAAGCGGGCAAACCGTCACCCCCGGCGACGAAACCGAAATACTGACGACGTTATTTTAAGACGCCTCCGGCGGCCGGGGGAAGGGGAAGGAAGACCCTTTGAAAAGGGCTTTTCCTTCCCCTTCCCCCGGACCCCCATCCCCATCCTTTCCTAAACTTTTTGTTGCCGCTTCGCGGGGGGACTCCGCTACGGTCCGCAACCAAACNCCGGGGGAAGGGGAAGGAAGACCCTTTGAAAAGGGCTTTTCCTTCCCCTTCCCCCGGACCCCCATCCCCATCCTTTCCTAAACTTTTTGTTGCCGCTTCGCGGGGGGACTCCGCTACGGTCCGCAACCAAACACATTGCCCCCCGCGTCAATCTCCAAACCAGCAGATTTAAGCGCACGGCGTTCACCCTCCGCCACCACGCCCTGGAGCGATGAGGATGCCGCAAGCACCCTACAGCGGCTCTCCCCCCGTACCCAAAAGCCGCAGCCCCCACCCCAAAACTGTCACTGAGCTTTCGAATGCGTGTCACGAAGATGTAACATGGCGGGTCTATCACTACGTCACACGTCGACGAGGAATAGTTTTCCATCATAATTTTTAAGGAAGGTACTTCTGATGAAAAAATTGCTCATTGCTTTCGTGACGCTGGCCGTGTTGAGCGTTTCCGCTCTGTCCTTTGCCGCGGAAATCCGCGTCAAGGGTTCCACCACCGTTGACCCGGCCATGAAGAAATTGGTGGCCGCCTACCAGACCGCCAATCCGGGCGTGAATTTCTCCATCTCCGCCACTGGTTCCGGCGACGGCGCCAAAGCGATCATCAACAAGACCGCCGACATCGGCATGATGTCCCGTCCCATGAAGGACGCCGAGATCAAGAAATGCCAGGCCAACGGCATCGAGCCCGTGCGCACCATCATCGCCCTGGACTGCATCGTGCCCATCGTGCACCCCTCCAACCCGATCACCGCCCTGACCACCGCCCAGCTCAAGGACATCTACCAGGATAAGATCAACAACTGGAAGCAGCTCGGCGGCAACGACGGCATGATCGCCCTGTTCTCCCGCGAGACCAACTCCGGCACCTACGAGGTCTGGGAGCAGAAGGTCATGCAGAAGGAAGACGAGAACGACCTGGTTTCCCGCATGCCCTCCAACGCCGCCATGGCCGCCAAGATCGCCGGCAACAAGAACGGCATCGGCTACGTGGGCCTCGGCTTCCTGAACCCGAAGATCAAGGGCCTGTCCGTCAACGGCATCGTGCCCTCCGTCAAGACCGGCGCCGACGGCTCCTACCCGCTGGCCCGCAAGCTGAACCTCTACACCGGCGGCAAGCCTTCCGGCGAAGTGGCCAAGTTCATCTCCTTCGCGATGTCCCCGGCCGGCCAGAAGATCATCGCCGAAGTCGGCTTCGTCCCGGTCCAGTAGCGAAACGCCAACCGGCAAGGAACTCAACTCCCCGTCGGGGCGGCGCTCCGCCCCGACGGGTTCACGCATCAAAGGCGGCCAGCATATGCTCGTTTCTCGGTCCACCAAGGAAAAGCTCATCCGGGGCATGTTCCTGCTCTGCGCCAGCGCCTCGATCCTCGCCCTCGGGCTGATCATGTACTTCCTGATCTCCGAGGCCCTGCCCACGTTTACCGGCTTCGACGCCATGGGCGAAAAGATCAGCGGGCTGAATTTCTTCGACTTCATCTTCGGCAGCCAGTGGCGGCCCATCTCCTCGCATCCGCGATGGGGCATCCTGCCGCTGATCATGGGTTCCTTCTGGGTCACCCTGCTCTCCTCGCTCATCGCCATCCCGCTGGGCATCATGACCGCGGTCTACCTGGCCGAGATAGCGCCCCACAAGGTGCGCGAGATCGTCAAGCCCATGGTCGAGCTGCTGGCCTCCCTGCCGTCGGTGGTCATCGGCTTCTTCGGCCTGGCTGTGGTCGCGCCTATCCTGCTTGAAGTCTTCAACATCCGCTTCGGCGTGAACATGCTCAACGCCTCGATCATGCTCGCCTTCATGGCCGTGCCGACCATCACCTCCATCGCCGAGGACGCCATCCACTCGGTGCCCGCCGAGGTCCGCGAGGGGTCCCTGGCCCTCGGCGCGACCCGGTTCGAGACCATCTGGCGCGTGGTCCTGCCCGCATCCCTGTCCGGGCTGTCCACGGCGGTCATCCTGGGCATGTCGCGGTCCATCGGCGAAACCATGGTCGTACTCATGGTCGCGGGCGGCGCGGCGCGCATCCCGACCTCCATCTTCGACCCGGTCCGTCCCATGCCCGCCTCCATCGCGGCCGAGATGGGCGAGACCAGCTTCGGCCTGGAGCGGCACTACTTCGCCCTATTCGCCATCGCCATGGTGCTGTTCATCATCACCTTTCTCTTCAACCTCCTGGCCGACCACATAGCCCACAAATACAAACAGGTCGGCTCGGCCAGCCTCTAGGAATAAGGACATGTCCGAAATGGCAAGCACCGAAATGACCCTGAACGGCTCCAACATACCGGACACCCCGGGCCTGCGCTTCCGGCGCAAGGCCACCCAGGAGGTCTGGTTCACCATGTTCCGGATCGCCGTGGCCATCAACGCCCTGGCCCTGTTCATCATCGTCGGCTACATGGTCTACTACGGGTTACCGGCCATCTCCTGGGATTTCCTGACCACCAAACCCACCGAGGGCGGCCTGGCGGGCGGCATCTTCCCGTGCATCGTGGGCACGTTCTACCTCTCCCTGGGGTCCATGGCCCTGGCCCTGCCCCTGGGCGTGGCCGCGGCCATCTACCTGCACGAATACGCCACGCCCGGCCCGTTCATGCGCGTGGTCAGGCTGTGCATCAACAACCTGGCGGGCGTGCCGTCCGTGGTCTTCGGCCTCTTCGGCATGGCCTTCTTCGTGGCTGGCCGCGACCTCGGCGGCATGGGCATGGGCGTATCCGTGGCCTCGGGCTGTATGACGCTCGCCGTACTCATACTGCCGGTCATCATCGGCACCTCGGAAGAGGCCCTCAGGAGCGTGCCCGACACCTACCGCGAGGCCTCGCTCGGACTGGGCGCGACCAAATGGCAGACCATCTTCCGGGTCGTCCTACCCTCGGCCATGCCCGGCGTGCTGACCGGCTCCATCCTGTCCATCTCCCGCGCGGCGGGCGAGACCGCGGCGATCATGTTCACGGCGGCGGCCAGCTACAACCCGACCCTGCCGGGTTCCGTCTTCGACGAGGTCATGGCCCTGCCCTACCAGATCTATTCCCTGTCCGTTTCCTCCACCGACCCCGAGGCCACGCTGCCTCTCCAATACGGCACCTCGCTCGTGCTGGTGGCTTTGGTTCTGGGCATGAACCTGGTGGCCATTATGCTGCGCTCCCACCTGCGCAAAAAACTCGGTTAATTCCCACTCCAATGCAGAAGCCCCCGCACCGAAATCGGTGCGGGGGCTTCTGCATTGGCCCACCTTTTCCCGCGAAACGAAAACATCCCGCGCCGACGCGTATGTGCGGAATGCGGGGGACGCCCGCCCGGCCCCTCCCCGAACAGCGAACGGGCGGCTACAGCCCCGCGTATAGCCGGGCATAATCACCGACCATACGGTCCACGGCGAATTTCCGGCTACCGGACAGGAAGGCCTCGCGGCCGATCTGACGGACCAGGGAGCGGCTGGACAGGACGGACAGGGCGGCTTCCACGAACTGATCACGGTCGCCCGGCGGCACAAGCATGCCGGTCAGGCGGTCCACGATCTGCTCGGGCACGCCGCCCACGCCATAGGCCACCACGGGCAGCCCGGCGGCCATGGCCTCCAGCACGACCAGGGAGTGATTGTCCGCGCGGGTGGGATAAAGCAGAGCATCGGACGCGGCCATGAGCAGAGCGAGCTTGGCGCGGTCCACGTAGGGCCAGAGGATGAAGTCGTCGTGCCGCTCCTCGCGGTCCCCGCCCACGGCGAAGCAGACCAGATCGGGCAGCGCCTTTTTGAGACGTTTCCAAATGTCCTGCCAGGTGTCGCCGGACTTGTAGGCCGCATTCATGCCGCCATGGGCCGCGAACAAGGCCACGCGCGCGGCCGGGTGGATGCCCAGCGCCTTGCGCGCGTCGTTCTTGGAGCGCAGCCCCACGGGCCAGGGGATGCCGTTGGGGATGATCTTGACCGGACGGAACAGATGGGTCTTGGCCAGCCGGGCCAGCCAGCGGGACGGGGCCACCAGGACCGGGTCCAGCCGCTGGATCTCGGCCAGCTTGCGCCGGCGCAGACCGTCGGCGTCCGGAAAATTGCGCGGGCAGGGAGCGGCGCAGCCGTCCTCGCCCAGGGGACAATCCAGGGGGTAGGGACAACCGCCGGTGAACAGCTCGCAATCGTGCAGGGTGACGACCGTCTTAACGCCCGTGGGGATGGACCCGAGCAGGGCGGGCCAATTGCCGGTGCAATGCACGTGAGCGATGACGTCCTCGGGCAAGCGCACGCCGAACTCCTCGGGCGGAATGGCCGTGCCGTCGGCCTTCTCGGCCAGTTCAAAGGACAACTCCGCCTCGACCCCGTGTCGCCGCAACCCCTGAAGCAGCAGCCGGGCCACGCGGGTGGCGCCGCCGCTCGCTTCCAGGCCGGTATGATGATGGACCGGGGGCAGGGTCATGGCCTAAAGGACCGCCTTCTCCATGTCCAGGGTCATGTCCACCAGGTCCGGGTCATGCGGATCGGGCGCGATCTCGAAGCCGAACTTCCGGGACAACCCCTGCATGGCCTTGTTTTCGAGCATGGTCTGGCCGGTGAGCAGCCTGGTGCCGCGCTCCCTGGTGTACTGGATGCCCTTGTAAAAGAGCATGGCCCCCAACCCTTCGCCCTTGAGATCCGAACGGACCACAATGGCGAATTCCGCCTCGGAGTTGTCGGGCTTGGTGTTGGTGCGCATGACCCCGAGCGTCTCGGGTTCGCCCCGCTCGTCCAAGGCCGTGGCGATGAAGGCCATCTCCCGGTCGTAGTCGATCTGGGTGAAACGGGCGATGTCCTTGTGGTCGAACTCGCGCTGAACCACGCCGAAGAACCGCAACCGCAGATCCTCGTCCGAGAGGCTGGCCAGAAAGACGCGATGGGTCTCCTCGTCCTCGGGTCGGATGGGCCGCAGGGTGACCTGGCGGCCGGACTTCAGGGTGACGCACTCCTCAAGTTCGCGGGGATAGGGGCGGATGGCCAACCGGGACTCGCCCGTGCCGTCAAAGGGCGCGATGTCGATCTTGGCGTCCAGGGCGAGCACGCCTTCGGAATCGGCATAGAGCGGGTTGATGTCGATGGCCGTGATCTGGGGCACGTCCACGATGAGCTGGGATATCTGAATGATCGTCAGACAGATATCGTCGATGTCCGCCGGAGCGTGGGACGGGGTCCCCTTGAGCAAGGTGCTGATGCGCGTGCGCGAAACCAGTTCGCGGGCCAGGGACATGGACAGGGGCGGCAGGGTCAGGGCCTGGTCCTGGATCATCTCGCGGGCCATGCCGCCGTGGCCGAACAGCAGCACCGGGCCGAAGGTCCGGTCCAGGTGGGCGGACACGGACAGTTCGTGCGCGCCGGGCCTGCGCCCCATCTTCTGAACCGTAAAGCCCTCGATGTAGGCGTCGGGCCGCTCCCGGGTGCAACGGGCCAGGATGGAGGCCGCGCCCTCCCAGACGCGCTCGGGCGTTTCCAGGTCCAGGAGCACGCCGCCCACGTCGTAGGGCTGGGGAACCTGCGGGCTCCGGAGCTTCAGGGCCACGGGGTAACCCAGGGCGTCGGCCGCTATGACCGCCTCCTTGGCGGACACGGCGATGCGCGTCTCGACCACGGGGATGCCGTAGGCGGCCAGGATGTCCTTGGCCTCGGGCTCGGTCAGGGCCTTGCGCCCGTTGTCCAGGGCGTTGCGCACGATCTTCCTTGCCCGGGCCGTATCCGGGAAGAAGTCCGTGGGCAGGGAGTCCGGGGTCTCGATGAGCATATCCTGGTTGTGCAGGTACTCGGCCATGTACAGGAAGGCCTGTACCGCCTGGGTGGGGGTCTCGTAGGTGGGGATGCCTGCGTTGCGGAAGATCTCCCGGGCCTGCCCGGCCTTGCCCGAGCCGAGCCATGCGGTCAGGACCATGCGCCGGACCCGCTTCAGGGAATCGCGGATGGCCTCGGCCACCTCCACGTCCGGCTGGGCGGCCCAGGGCACGTGCATGGCCAGGATGCCGTTGGAATTCTTATCCTTGATGAGCAGCTTGAGGACTTCGGAATAGGCCTTGCCGTCGGCATTGAAGGGGATGTCCACGGGATTGGCCCGAGACCAGTTGCCCGCGCCGAGCACGTTGTCGATGCCCTTGATGGTCTCCTCGGACAGAGGGGCCATCTCGCCGCCGCCGACCAGCAGCCGGTCGGCGGCCAGGATGCCCGCGCTGGTCCCGTTGGTCAGGATGGTCAGCTTGCGGCCGTAGACCTGGCGGGGCGTGGACAGGGTCTGGGCCGCGTCGAACAGGCCGTCGATGTCCGCAACCCGGAGCATGCCCGCCCGGCGGAAGGCCACATCGTATATCTCGTCGGAATGGCGGCCGTCGCCGGTCTCGCGCAGCTTGAGGTCGCCGAGCACGGTGTCCAGGGCCTGGCCCGGCCGGATGACCAGGACCGGCTTGTTGCGCGAGGCGGCCCGGGCCGCGGACATGAACTCGCGGGCATCCTTGATGGATTCCACGTAAAGCATGATGGACCGGGTCAGCGGGTCCGAGCCGAGGTAGTCGAGGATGTCGGCGAAGGTCACGTCGATGCGGCTGCCCAGCGCGACCATATGCGAAAAGCCCACGCCCTTGTCGATGGCCCAGTCCAGGACCGTGGCGAAGAGTGAATCCGACTGCGAGATGAAGGCCACCTTGCCCGGCTCCACCCGGGCGTGGGCCAGGGAGGCGTTCAGGTTCAGCGACGGGACCATGAATCCCAGGGACTTGGGCCCGAGGATGCGGATCTCCGGCGGCCGAGCGATGGACAGAATGGTGGATTTGATGTCCTGGCTTTCTTCGTAGGACATGGAGGCGAAGCCCGCGCCCATGATCACGGCCGCATGGGTGCCCCGCTCCCTCAGGGAATGAATGACCTCCGGGACCTCGTCCAAGGGCGAACAGACCACGGCCAGGTCCGGGGTCTTGGGCAGATGCTTGACCGAGGGATAGGTCAGCACCCCGGCTATGGCCTCGGCTTGGGACGAAACCGGCATGACCGGCCCCAGGAACCCCCCGGCCATGATATTGCGCATGACGATGTTGCCCGCATTCCGGGGATCATTGGTGGCCCCGATGACCGCAACGGAGGTGGGCTTGAAGAGATATTCGAGGTTGGTGAGGCTCATGTGGCTCCTTGAGATGTCGTGACGGAAGCGATTTAGGCAAAGGATAGCGCCTTTTGCCGCCATGAGGCAACCGCAGAATGGACGCGCCGGGTCCCTGGTCCCCCAGG
Source organism: Desulfovibrio sp. Huiquan2017 (assembly GCF_017351175.1). Lineage (NCBI taxonomy): Bacteria > Pseudomonadati > Thermodesulfobacteriota > Desulfovibrionia > Desulfovibrionales > Desulfovibrionaceae > Desulfovibrio > Desulfovibrio sp. Huiquan2017. The sequence goes on from NZ_JAFMPN010000011.1 coordinate 145,318, forward strand.
CTGGGCGGGTCTTTCCGACGCCGTCCATATAAAGATAAATATACAACCATAAAGTTTTCCATGAAGCGTTCGATAAGGCCCATGAGGGGATGTTACACGCAGCAAGGAAGTGTAAACCATGGCTATCGAATCGTTGATGCAACAGACCGGAGCATTCGTAGATACGCTGACCATCAAGCCCGCAAGCACGGACAAGACCGAGGCCAAAACCGCCATGGAAGCCCGCGTCCCCGAGCAGGGAGACCTCGTGGCCATCTCTGAGGAAGGTCGCGCCTTGGCTGCGGCCGAAGAATCCGGCGACTCTGAAAAGTCCAAGGATTCCAAGGTGAGCATCGCCGCCGAGCAGCCCGATGAAAGCGAGGAAGAGAGCGAGGTCGACCGGATCATCCGCATGCTCAAGGAGCAGATCAAGCGCATCAAGGAAGAGATCAAGGAATTGGAAAACTCGGACCTGCCCGAAAAGCTGAAGCAAACCATGATCCAGGACAAGCAGGTCATGCTCATGGATTTGAACGACCAGCTGTCCGAAGCTTTGGAGAAAAAAATGAATGCCCTCGGCAGCACCGTGAGCGGCGGCACCCCGGCCAAGCAATTCGGCAACACGGCCAAAACTTTCTGATCAGAGAAGCCCGCGCCGAGGGCGAACACGCAGTCTCGATACGACCGGCCCATTGCGGGCCGGGCTATCGGTTTGCCAACAGGCATAGAGCGTTCTATAAATTGTCCGGTAAATCGGATGAGGGGATGCCCATACCAGCAACAAAGGAGTGCGGAATATGGCTATCGAATCATTGATGCAGCAGGCGGGAGCTTTCGTGGACGCACTGACCGTCAAGCCCGCAGCCACGGACAAGACCGAGGCCGAAACCGCCATGGAGGCCCGCCTCCCGGACCAGGGCGACACCGTGACCATCTCCGAGGAGGGGCGCGCCCTGATCGCCATGGAAAAGCCCGGCGAATCCGGGGAATCCGACCAGGATTCGGACCTGGATCAGACTATCGACTCCCTGAGGCAGCGCATCCGGAAGTTGGAAAAGGAAATCAAGGCGCTGGAGAAAGACGAAGAGGTGCCTGACGAGCGCAAGCAGATGGAGCTTCAAGATAAGCAAAAACAGCTCATGGAGTTGCGCAACCAATTGCTCCAGGCCCAGCAGTCCAAGCTCAAGGTCTCCGGCACGGCCGACGGCGGCGGTACCCGCGCCAACGGCTTCGGCAATACCGCCGAGACCTTCTGACCGGACCGACAGAACAGCGCAAGCGGACGCGACGGGGCTCCTCGCCGCGCCCGCTTGCTTTAACCCCCCTGGCCGAGTCCCCCTTCCCCGGAAACGGCAAACAACCCCCTTGACGCCCTTTTTCCCCGTCGTATATTGTAAATATACGCCGGAAGGCCCCTCTGCGGGCGATTGCGGACCATGGAAGGTCGGCTCGGCGGGGAGAAACATCCCATGTCCATGGGAGTTACCGACTTTATCGTGGCGGGCCCTCCGGGCCAGATCACGGCAGGCCCGGCTGGCTCGTTCCAGGCGGCTGCGCCCGGGCAAGTCTCCATCGGCGAGCCCGGCCATGTGCCCATCGACACCACGCCCGCGCACGTACCCATCGACACGTCCGTGGCCCGAATCCCCTACGCCGCGTCCACAGGCGGAGGGGCCTTTGCGCTTGCGGCCTCCAGCGGCGGCCTGACCCCGGGCACGTCCTCCGCGCACATCGGCGGCGGGACCGTGGGCAGCGTCACCGGTTCGGGCGGCATCGGATTGACCGGCGGCGGCAGTGCCGCCAGTCCGAGCACCACCAGCGGCGGCCAGGTCTCGGGTGGGGCCAGCGTGCCCATCTCCACCGAACCGGGCCAGCCGAACATCGCCCGGTCCACGGGCGGCAGCGCGGGCCAGACCGGCAGCGGCAACGCCATTTCCCCGGCCACGGGCGGCGGCCCGGTCTCGGGCGGAGCCAACGTACCCATCTCCACCGAGAGCGGTAGATCGGCCACAGCCCCGGCCACCGGAGGCAGCACCATCAGCGCCGGAGGTGGCGGCCCCGTCGATCGCCCCGGGTCTCCTGCGGGCATGGCCGCGGGCAACGTGGCCATCGCGCCGGGCCTGGGCGTACAGCCCATTTCCCCGGCGGGCAGCGTGAACATCGCGCCCAAGATAGGCTTCTCCATGCCCATCCTGACCGGGTTCGTGCCCATCTCCCCGGGCGGGACCATCATGGCCCACCGCATGACCAGCCCGCACGGCATGTTCTTCGGCCATACCCAGCACTGGCCCAACGACGTCTTCCAGCACTCGCGAGCCTCCACGCCCTACATCCCGCCCACCGTGCCCATGGCCCCGTGGGTGCCGACGGCCGACGGCTACGCCGAACCCTTTTCCCTGCCCAAGGTCGACTTCGCCCAGGACATGGGCCGGGGCACGCCCATCGACATGCGCTCCGAATATTCCATGCACATCGACCAAACCCAGGACATCGAGCAAAATCGCGAGGCAAACTACGACCGGACCGTGGATCAGACCTTGGACCTGTCCATGCACACGGCCATAGAGCGCAGCGACCGCTACGTGAATCAAAACGAATTCGACAATTCCACCACCCGCAACCTGGACCTGTCCACGAACCGAACCACCGAAAACACCCAGGACATCACCCAGAACTTCAACCGCGACAACAACTTTCACACCGAGACCAACGTGGTCAACGAACAGGACAACTCACGCAGCTTCACCAACGAGGAACACCGCGAGACCACCCTGTCCACCGAGAACACCGAGATTCGCAACGTGGACGCGAGCCGGGACACCACTGAAAATCACATCGTGGAGCGGAACGAGGCGGACAATTCCCGGACCGAGGTGGTCACCGAGCTGCACTCCTCCCTGACCTACGCCGACACCCATGTGAACGAAATCGACAACTCCCGCCGCGAGGAGCAGACCACGGCCTACAACTTCACGGACCAGGACAATTCCCGAACCACGTTCGTCAACGACAACGACACCGTGCTCGAAGAGAACCGCACCGTGACCATGGCCTTTCCGGAATCACGAACCGTGGAGGCGGATAACTCCACCACCCTCACCCAGGTGAACAACTTCGAAAATGTGGACCGCAGCAGCTCGGAGATCAACAACATCGACGCGAGTCGGGTCCAGTTCGTCACCGACCAGGACCCGACTTACGTGTTCGACAATTCCTCGCGCACCTTCCTCAACTTCGACGCCCCCGAACGCATGGGCGGCGACATCGTGGTCGGCAACGCCTAGGCCGGGAGCGGACATCCCGTGCGCCAGACGGCAGGAGGCCGCCCCATTGCGGGGCGGCCTCCTGGTCTTGAAAAGGCAGAGATCGTCGGTAAGATATGACTATATTACGATCTAGTAGAAATCAAGAACTTATCGTACCGTTATTGAAAAACAGGCTCTTCAGCGGACCGCGTCCGGCCACCGCCTAGATGACGCTGTGGACCGAATCCACGGCCCAATAGACCACCTCGAACTGTTCGGCCAGGTCTTGCTTGAGGCGCTTGAACTCGGGCTTCTCCATGTCGCGGATGCGGACGTAAACGTTCTTGAAGCCTTCGGACTCGGGCACGTTGTGGGTCATGATGGACATGATCCGCGCACCGTGTTCCTTGAGGAAGGCCAGCACCGGGCGCAGGCTGCCCGGAGCCGTGGACAGGCGCAGGCAGAACTGGGCACCGCCCTCGTAGATGCCGGAAATTTCCACCAGGACCTTGAAAATGTCGGTATCGGTGATGATGCCCACCACGTGGTCTTCCTCGTTGACCACCGGCAGGCCGCCGAAATTGCCCTCGAGCATGAGCACTGCGGCCTTTTCCACGGTCTCGGTGTCGCGGATGGTAACCACCTTCTTGGTCATGATGTCCGCGATCTTGATCTCGGAGAGAAGGTAGTACAACTCGTGCACGTCCAACGTGGTGGCCTTGGACGGGGAGGCGTCCTTGACGTCGCGGTCCGAGACAATGCCCACGATCCGACCGCTTGCGTCCACGACGGGAAGACGGCTGATGCCCTTGTCCTTCATGAGCTTGGAGGCCTTCATCATGGAGTGTTCCGGGGTGATGGTGATGACGTTTGTGGTCATCCAGTTGGCTACCAGCATAGAGTTCCCTCCTTGGGTTAACCGGCCTCGCACGGCCGGATGCAGTCAATATTCCGAATCATTCTTAACGATTCCCACGCCATTTGGCTAGCCCTACAGCGGCTTTTTCGCGCACCGGGCCGCGCCCGCCCGGCGACTGTAGCGGCGCGAAACCCGTCAAGTTGTTTTTTCATGCCATTTAGCCGTTTTTCCCTGTCATTCTCTCCCCGAAACGGGATTTCCCGAAAACAGGGGCTATGCTCGTCCCGGACCGGGGTGACTCGCGCAACCCTCTAGGATTTGGAGAACGACATGGTACCGATTATCACGGCCGTGGCCGGGCTGCTGACCACGGTGGTGGAAGGAGTCACGGACCACTTCAAGGGCAAACGGGATCTGAAGAAGGCGGTCATGGAGAACCGCATCCGGCTGGCCCATTCCGACCAGGAATTCAACCACGACTGGGAGATGAAGCAGCTTGAAAACGCGGGCTGGAAGGACGACGTGCTCTTCTTCGCCTGGATCGGCTTCTTCATCTGGTCCGGGGCGGACCCCGAAGGGGCGGCCAAGGTCATCCGGGCCTGGGAGGCCCTGCCCGACTGGTTCCTGCAGATCACCTTCTGGATCGTGGCCGCCGTGCTCGGGGTCAAGAAAATCGGCGATTACCTGCCCGGCGCGGTGCGCGGTCTCAAGGACGCCCTGGGAGGCCGCAAATGACGGCCATGGAACGACAGGACCTCCAGGACCTTCTGGTCCGCATCGACGAACGGGTCAAGGCCATCCAGGAGGCCATCCGGGAAATCAACGACACCCGGCAGTGCGCCGGGAATCGAGAAAAAATCCGTTTCCTGGAGCGCCTCGTCTGGGGCAGCCTGGCGGGCACAGCCGCCTTGGGCGGGCGCCTCATTTTCGAGGCCCTGCGATGAACCTAGGGAAGCGTTTTGTCCCGGTACCGTCCGAGTTGGTCCCTGTACCGGGAAGCCAGGGCGTCGTCTCCCTGCGCTCGGGCCAAGGAAAGAGCCTTCTCCGCGGCCTCGATGGCCTGTTCCGTCTCCCCGGCGCCCGCCAGGGCCTCGGCCAGCAGTCCATACAGGACGCTCCGGCCCGGGGCGAGCCTGACGGCCCGCCGGTAATCCCGGACGGCCCGCTCGTACCGGCCGAGCCGAATCAGGGCCTCCCCGCGCGCGGAGAGCAACCGGACGTTGTCCGAATCCAGGATGTACGCCTGGGACAGGTCGCTCAGGGCGGCCTCGTATTGCCGCCGGGCCAGATAGACCATGCCGCGATTGTAGTTGGCCTCCAGGTTGGCGGGATTGATGGCCAGGGCCTTGCCGAAGTCGTCGATGGCCTCGTCCTCGCGGTGCAGTTGCATGTAGCACAGCCCGCGCCGCACGAACGCCTCGGCGACGGACGGATCGCTCCGGATCACCTCGGAAAAATCCCGCGCCGCTTCGCGGTACCGCCCGAGCTGTTCAAGGATGACGCCACGCGAATAATGCGACTGGGCGCGGTCCGGCTTGAGTTCGATGGCCCGATTCACATCGGCCAGGGCCTCGGCCATGCGCCCTTTGGAATACAGGATGGTCGCCCGGTAGTACCGCGCATTGGCCAAATCCGGGTCCAGCTCCAACGCCTGGTTCAGGTAGTCGAGCGCCGCGTCCTCGTCCAGGAACTCGTCATCATGCCGAAGCTGCAAGGCCTCGGCCAGCGCCTCGGCAGCCTGGGCCTCACGACGTTGCGCCGCCAGTTCCGCGGAGGAAAGCGGCGACGGCGGCGGGCCTTCCTCCTTCACGCAACCCGGCGCGACCAGAAGCAGACAAAAAAACACAATCAGGGCGCAACTTCGCATAGCCGTCAAATACCCTCGGCCCCGGCCGCCCGTCAACATAAGCGAGGAAACCATGTCCATTAACCTGTACGTCCCCCGGGAACATCAGGCGCGGATCGAAGCGGAACTCGGACGTTTCTCCGTCCTGGTCTGCCACCGCCGTTTCGGCAAAACCGTGCTCTCCGTGAACCGGCTCATCCGCGCGGCCCGGAAAACACGTCGCGACGACTGGCGCGGGGCCTATATCGCCCCGCTCTACCGCCAGGCCAAGACCGTGGTCTGGGACGAGCTCAAACGCTACTGCGGCCAGGGTCTGGACGGCTGCACCGTCAAATTCAACGAGACCGAACTGCGCGCCGACTTCGACAACGGCGCGCGCATCCGCCTGTTCGGGGCCAACAACCCCGATTCCCTGCGCGGCATGTACCTCGACGGCGTGGTCTTCGACGAGGTGGCCCAAATGCCCCTGCGCGTCTGGACCGAGGTCATCCGGCCCGCCCTGTCCGACCGCAAGGGCTGGGCCATGTTCATCGGCACCCCGCGCGGCAAGAACGCCCTCTATGAGATATGGGAAAAGGCCAGGCTCGACCCGGATTGGCTGGCCGCCATGTACCGCGCCTCCGAGACCGGAATCATCCCGGTCGACGAACTCGCCGCCAGCGCCCGCGAAATGTCGCCCGAGGAATACGAGCAGGAGTTCGAATGTTCGTTCACCGCCGCCATCCGCGGGGCCTACTTCGGCCAGCTCCTGGCCGACGCCGACCGCGAAGGCCGCGTGACCGCCGTGCCCCACGACCCGTCCATGCCCGTGCATACCGCCTGGGACCTGGGGATGTCCGACTCCACGTCCATCTGGTTCGTCCAGGCCAAGCCCGGCGGCACCTTCGCGGTCATCGACTATTACGAGGCCAGCGGCGAGGGCCTCGACCACTACGCCAAGGTCCTGGATGAAAAAGACTACAAATACGGCAACCATATAGCGCCACATGACATCCGCGTGCGCGAACTCGGCACCGGCAAGTCGCGCCTGGAAACGGCCCGCTCCCTGGGCATCCGCTTCGACATCGCCGCCAACATCCCCATACAGGACGGCATCAACGCCGTACGCACCATCCTGCCGCGTTGCTGGTTCGACGAGGCCCGCTGCGGCCCCGGCATCGAGGCCCTGCGCCACTACCGGCGCGCCTTCAACGAACGGACCGCCGACTTCTCGTCCCGGCCCATGCACGACTGGACCAGCCACGCGGCAGACGGTTTCCGCTACTTCGCCGTGGGCTTCCGCGAGCCCGAGGCCGGGCCCCGGCCGGCCCGGACCGCCAACAACTACAACCCGTTCGGAGGCAACCATGCCCGTGACTGAGACGCCCTCGCGCCCAGCCCTTCTGGCCAACTTCCCGGAAAACGGCCCCTACCGCTGGCTCGAACTCGCCGACGGCCTCGGCCGCTACGGGGTCTGCGCCATCGCCGCGCGACCCGACTACCTCGAACTGCACATCACCATGACCCGCTGGGGCCCGGCCACGCGCCGGGTCCTGGCCCGAGACCTGGAATGGCTCAAAGGCGAGGCCCGCCGGTTGGGCCTGTCCAGAATCCTGGGCGTCCGGGCCGACGGCAACGGCCGGTTCGACCCCAACCTCTTCCGCTTCGCCCGGCTCTACGGCTTCGCCGAAAACCACGTCTTCCAGACGGCCAGCCTGGACGTGGACTAGCGGGCGCGACGGCCCATTGACGAAAAACGCCTCCGGTGGGTCCTTCGAAAAGGAGCCCAGCCGGAGGCGATTGGCGGACATTGCCGGGACGCCTATACGTGCTGCCGCGTCCAGGCCTCGATGTCCCGGGCGTTCATGGCTCCGGACTGGCGGGCGATTTCCCGGCCGTCGCGGAACAGAATGAGAGTGGGCACGGCGCGGATACCGTAACGGGCGGCGACCGCCTGTTCGGCCGAGGTATCGATCTTGGCCAGGCGGACCCGGGGGAAGAGGGTTTTGGCGGCGTCGGCGAACTGGGGGCCCATCATGAGGCAAGGGCCGCAGGTGGGCGAATAGAAATCCACAAGGATGGGGACTTCGGATTTGGCTATGTGCCGGTCGAAGGTCGAGCCCACGAGTTCAAGCGGGTGGTCTTCAAAGACCTTGGCGTGGCATTTGCCACAGGCGGCTTCGGCCTCGCGGCCGGGGTGAATGCGGTTGACGGCCCCGCAGTGGGGACAGACGATGAGTCGGTTGTCGGTGGTCATGGTATTCCTCCGTAAATGTCGTACGGAAGAAAAATAAGCATGAAACCGCTCGGGGCAAGGGGGGATGGATCAGGCCAGGAGCAGGAACGAGGCCGTGGCCCGGGCCACCTCGCGGCCGTCGGACGAAGCGGCGGCCTCGACGAACAGGACGCGCCCGCCGCGCTTGACCACGCGGGCCTCGCAGACCAGGTCCCCGCCGGGTTTGGCGGCGCGCAGATAGCTGACGGACAGGTCCACGGTGGTGGTCCTCTGGCCGGGCCGGTTGCCGCCGAGCACGGCGTGGGCCATGGCCTCGTCGAGCAGGGTGGCCAGCACGCCGCCCGCGACCATGCCCGCGCCCTGGGTCAGTTCCGGACGGAAGGGCAGACGGAGCACGGCCCGATCCGGTTCGACGGCGTCGACGACGATGCCGAGGAAGGCGAAAAGGCGATTCACGGTCTGGCCGGGCCGCCGGACCGCGTCAAGATAGGATTGGGGCATGATCATTCACTCCGGCCGGTTGCAAGCCGCGCCTGCATGCCGCGGCGCAGCCTTGTCAGCATTTCCACGGTACCCTCCGCATCGTCGGGGAAGGCGCCGGGCTCCAGTTCAAGGGTAATGTATCCGGCGTAGCCCCGTTTGCCAAGGCGCTCAAGAAAGGCGTCCAGCGGCAACGCGCCCCGGCCCGGAGCGAGGTGTTCGGTATACCCCACGGCGTCGGAGAAATGGACGTTGCAGAGCAGGTCGGACGGCACCCTGTCAATGGCCTGGAGCACGTCGCGTCCCGACACGCCCATATGACAGACATCGAAGGTCAGGCCCACGTTCCTGTCGCGGCATTGGGCCATGAGCTTGTCCAACGGGTCACGGCCGAAGGGCGACCCTTCGGCCCAGGGCATGTTCTCCAGCGAGAAACGGATGCGGCCCTTGGCGTCCAGGAGCAGCGGCAGGTCCACGGCCTTTTCGAACCAGCGGTTCTGGATCATGTTGGACAACCGCGAACCGGGCGGATGCATGACGATGTGATCCGCCTCGGGCAGGGAGTTGGCCAGGGCCGTGGTCGCCTTCCAGGCATTGAGATGCCCGCCCCAGGCCGCCCAGTCACGAAACGGTGCGTGCAGGCTGCGGATGGGCAGGATGTCGTGAACCGCGCCCAGCCCGGCATCGGGCGTGAGCCCGGGCGAGTTCATGATCAGCTCCATGCCCGCAAATCCGGCCTCCCGGCCCATGCGCGCCACGAGCTTGAGCGGCAGGTGAAACAGACACCCCGCCGACAGCAAAATGTGTGGGCCGCCCCGGCCCGTTGCGGCTTCTCCCATGCCTGCACCATACGGTCCGGCCCGGTCCAGGCAACAGCTAATCGGGGAAGGGTGCAATTCGGCTGGTAAACGGCAGCCGGGCGCGAACGCGCCGAACAAAGGCCGCCGTGCGGTTTCCCGCCGATCGACGCCACGGCGCACGGACCGGAGCCGGGTTGGCGAGCGAAAAACCGCCCAACAAATGGAAGCATCTATTTTATTGAATATAAAACAGAAAAGGCGGACGATAACCTATCGACATCACGCCTTCGGGGACTTCTCGATGAGGTCGACCAAGACCAGAGCCCAGGCGATGTCGCGCTTGTTGTCCTCGGTCATGACGTCCAAGAGCCACTCCTTGAGCGGTTTGATCGCCGCCTTAAGGCGCGCCGAACCCCGGTCCGCCACATGATAGGCCGCGTCCAGGGCGTCCAGGCACAGGGTGTCGAACGCTTCCCCGAACCCGTCCGCATACCCGACCACGCGCAACGAGGCGTGGTAGGCCGCGATCTCCCGGACCTTCAGCAGCCCGAACACCACCGCCTCCACTTGCCTGTAATCCCGGCCCCATATATCCGCGCCCCGGATCTCCGGGCGCGGCGGAACGGCCCTGCGCTCCCCGCGCCGGTCCAGTGTCCGCCGGAATTCATCCAAGGCTACCACATTGCCCATTGTCCGCTCCTCGCTCCAATCATCGTCCCTTCTTTTCGGCCGTTTTCCCGATTCCTTAAGGCCCCTCTTCACGGTTTCGCCGGAGCGGCGGCATGGGCGGACCGCCGGGGCCCATACCGGCCGATTCGCATCGCCGCCACAGGCCCCTTGACGCGGACGCGCCCAGGGGTGAGAAGAAAGCATGTTGCTGGATGTGCCCTTTTTGCCCCGCGACGATTACGTCACCTTCCTGCGCGAGCGGTCCGACCGGCTCGCCTCGGTCCATTTCTCGTTGCACGACCCGCGCGTGCCCAACGCCCGCCAACGGCTCGGCGCGGCTGGCGCGATACCGGATGCAACGGCGGACGTCGAAACGGTCATCCGGGGGTTGAACCGGCTGCCGGGCGTGGACCGGTTCCTGCTCATGAATGGACGGATGCACCGGCCGGAGCGGTATTTCGACCAGGCGGGCCTGCACCGGACCGCCGATCTTCTGGAACGGCTGGCCGACGAGGCCGGGCTGACCGGAGTGGTTTTCGCGGACGGATATTATCTCCAGGCGTTGTCCGACGCCCGGCCCGAGGTGTGCGAACGGCTGGAGGCGGTGCCGAGCGTCAACGCCATGCCGGACACGCCCGCCCGGGTCTTCGCCCTGCTGGATCTGATCGCGGAGACGGCGTTTCGCCCGCCGTCGCGGCTGGTGGCGGATCGGGCCCTGAACCGCGATCCCGAGGGGCTGGCCGCGCTGGCCCACGGGCTGCGCTCCCGGCATGTGGACATCCGCCTGTTTCTCCTGGCCAACGAGGGCTGCCTGCACCAATGCCCGTACAAGCCCGCGCACGACGCCCACGTGGCCCTGGTGGTGGAAGGGTTGTGCGGAGACCGGACCTTCGCCCTGAACCGGGACCTGGGCTGCGTGCGGCGCATGCTGGAGGAGCCGGGGCACATGCTCGCCTCGCCGTTCATCCGGCCCGAAGACGCGGGCCGCTATGAGGGGCTCGCCCACGGGCTCAAACTCTGCGGGCGCAACCGGGGCGCGGATTTTCTCCTGCGCGCGGTGGCGGCCTACGTGGAGGAGCAGTACGCGGGCAACCTCCTGGACCTGATGGACGCCATGGGCGACCTGGCCGAGCGGGTGCACATCCCCAACCACGGCCTTCCCGCCGATTTTTTCGAGCAGGTCACGGCCTGCGACAAGGCCTGCCGGGCCTGCGGCCTGTGCGCGGCCCTGGCAAGGCGCATCGTGGAGCGCACGGACCCCGGCCTGCCCGGGTTCCGGCCCTGACCATCGCCATTTACCCCGGCCCGCCGTCAGCGGCGGCCGCAACGCATCATAAGGAGTTCCCGGCATGAAGAAATCCCTTGGTCCCAATACCCTGGCCCAGCCCACCCCCGTCTGGGCCGTGGGGTCCTACGACGAAAACGGCAAGCCCGACGCCATGATCGCGGCCTGGGGCGGCATCTGCGGCTCGGACCCGGCCTGCCTGACCGTATCCGTGCGCCCGTCGCGCCACACCTATGCGGGCATCATGAAGCATAAGGCGTTCACCGTGTCCGTGAGTTCGGTGGCGGTGGCGGCCGAGGCGGACTTCCTGGGCATGGTCTCGGGCGGCAAGGTGGACAAGTTCGCGGTCACCGGCCTGACCCCGGTCAAGGGCGAGTTCGTGGACGCGCCGTACATCGAGGAATTTCCCCTGGTCATCGAGTGCGAGTTGAAGGAGACCGTGGACCTGAACGCGCACGTCATGTTCGTGGGCGAGATCAAGGATGTGAAGTGCGACGAGGACAAGCTGGCGGACGGCAAGTACCCGGACCCGGAAAAAATCCTGCCGCTGATCTTTTCCCCCGGCACGCGCGCCTACCACACCGTGGGCGAAAGGATCGGCCGGGGATTCGACATGGGCCAAAAATACCTGAAGAAGGATTAACGCCATGCGCCGCCCTGGCCTCTTCCCGCCGTTCCTGGCGACGCTGCTCGCCGCCCTGCTCCTTTTGGGAGCGGGGTGCGCGGTGCGGCGGGCGGAAACCGTGGCCCTGCCGCTGGCCCAGGACGCCGGCGCGTATCACGGGCTGCCCGGGGACGCGCAGCTCATGAGCCCGGCGATCCAGGCGGCGGCCTGGTCGGACTTCCTCACGCGCCACTTCGACCCATGGGATCGGCCCCGGCCCGAATACCCGGCGGAAAAGGTCTTCCGGGCTCTGGACCGCCTGGCGAACCGGGCGCTCTACGGAGAAAACACGCTCGCGCGCGATCCGGCCTGGCTGGAGGGCCTGGCCCGGGCTTCGCGGGTGAACGAATATCCGAGCCTGAACCAGCGGGCGGTGGCCGTGAGCAACACGGCCATGCGGGTCCTGCCCACGGACAAGCCCGCCTTTTACGATCCCCGGCAGGCGGGCGAAGGCTTCCCCTTCGACTATGTGCAGAATTCCCTGGTCCTGGCCGGAACGCCGTTGCTGGCCACCCATGAAAGCGCGGACCGCGCCTGGATATTGGTCGAATCGCGCTTCGCCTTCGGCTGGGTGCGGGCCTCGGACATCGCCTGGGTGGACGACGGATTCGCTCAACGGTTCCGGACCGGCGCATACGCCGCCGTGGTCCGGGACGGGGTCCCCCTGGTGGACCGGGACGGCGTATTCCGCTGCATGGGGACCATCGGCACCCTGCTGCCCATGGGCAAAGAGCCCCGGGGCGACGGGCTGACGGTCCTGGTCCCGGCCCGGGACGACCGGGGTCGGGCGGTGATCAAACTCGCCCGCATCGCGCCCGGGGACGCCGAGCCCGCGCCGCTTGCGCCCACACCGGACAATTTCGCCCGGCTGGCCGACCGCATGCTCGGCGAACCCTATGGATGGGGCGGCCTGTACGGAGACCGGGACTGCTCGGCCACGACCATGGACCTGATGGCCGCGTTCGGCATCTTCCTGCCGCGCAATTCGAGCCAACAGGCCCGTATCGGATGGGTGGAGCCTCTGGACGGACGGGACGACGCGGCCAAGAAGGCGCTTCTCCTCGAAGAGGGTGTGCCGTTCCTGACCCTGGTGCGCAAGCCGGGACACATCATGCTCTACATCGGTTCGCGACGCGGCGAGCCCGTGGTCCTGCACACGGCCTGGGGCCTCAAAACACGGCGTGGCGGAATCGAAGGACGGGCGGTTCTCGGCCGGACCGTGATCACCACCCTGGAGCCGGGACAAGACCTCCGCCATCTGGCCCGGCCCGACGGCGTGCTCCTGCACTCGGTCCGTTCCATCAACACCCTGCCCTGACCGTTTTTTGACGTGGCCCGGTTCGGCGGAGAAAGCGGGCCGCGCAACAACCTGATTTCCCATGCCTTGCCCCGGACGGGAACGGGCCATGCATCGCCCGTCGCATGTACGACGCGAAATTCCGCAATCTCCTGATCCTGGCGGCGGCCACGATCCTGCCAGGCTGCCTGGCCGTCAACGCGGCCCTGGGCGTGCTCGGCGCCGTGGGACCGCCCGCAGCGCAATTGGCCGGGGCGGCCTATACAGTGGCCGAATACTCCTATGAATACGGAGCCCGTGGGCGTACCCCGGACGAGGTCTTTCTGGCCAAGTTCGACTGGCTCCGGAAGGATGTGAAAGAGCCCGATCCGGCCGCCTTCGCCGGGGCTCTGCGGCGCACGGTGGCCCCCCAGAAGGCGATGAACGCGCACCCCCCGGCACTGGTGGCCCAAGTGGCTTCCACGCCCGCACCGGCACCCCGCGCCACACGACGGCCCGCCGCAGCCGGACGGCATGCGCCCGTAGTCCCGGCCCGCGACAGGGTCACCGCCCCGGTGCGGAAGGCTTCCACGCCGCGCCGGGCGCTCCCGGTCCATACCTACGCGGCATACACCCCGGACCCGCTGCTCGTGCGTCTCGACCGCCTGGAGAACGGGCTAGCCCAGGCCGAACGCCTCTATCTCTCTGCGGAGAGGGGTGGCCTGCGCCTGTCCGTGCCGCCATGCGACGGCGACCCGTGCGCCCAGGGGGTGAACGGGGGCAGTTCCCTGCGCCTGCCGGTCATGCGCACCGCGCCCGCCGCGTTCCCCCCACCGCCCGCGTCCGGGCGCGAACCGGGTCAATCCGCGCCTCCGTCCCCCCGTTCCCTGAACACGTAGTTGCTGATGTGCCGGTCGCGCTGCTCGCGGATCCACCTGTGCAGATCCTCGGGCAGGGCGCGCCAGGACCCCTTGTCGTCCCGCTTCCAGGCAGGCAACCCCTTGTCCCTGACCAACTCCGTGATGTTGCGCGGGTTCTCGCCCACGGCCTCGCAGATCTCCTTCGCCCCTTTCAGACAGATTTCCGACATGCTCCCCCCCGCGCCCTATTCCGCTATCTCGAACAAAAAGGATTGCTCCCCGCCGCAATGATCCAGAAACTCCCGGAATGCCGTGCGCGAATCGAGTACGCCGCGTTCCGGCCCCAGGCGGCCGAACCGGCTGCCGAGCAGGATACAGCCATGGGTGTCCCGGGCCACGTTGCCCTGATGAAACAGGATGGCCGTACGTCCCGGGACGTCGGCGACTTCGAAGGTCGGACCGAAAGTCGGCGAATCAACCCGGCGGCAAGTGTACGTCCCGGCCGGGATGCAGGACACGCCCACCCGGTTGCCGCGTTCGGGCGGCTCCAGGGTGACGCACTGGACCCGGCCGTCCAGGCGAAGCACGCCAAAGGTTCCGGCGTCACTTTTTTCCAGTCGAACAACATCAATTTTCTTCATCTGTTACTCCATTTTTTGCTTTATGACCAAACTGCTAAATCTTGTATAGTCAGTTGTCTATTTGCTAGTCAACCAATTTCGGTATTTCTCTTTAGACATTTGCCAATTTTCATGTATAAGGGTGCACAACCATTACACAGGAAAGGGGAATACATGGGATTCACCGACAATGTGCGCCAGGCGCTCCTCGACCGGATCGGACCGGGCAAGCGGTACCCCAACAACAAGCGGATGGCGGACGAACTCGGCGTCGATCCATCGCAACTCAACCGATTTCTCAAGCGGGAACGCGGCCTGAACAGTGACTCGCTAGGACACATTCTGGACCGTGTGGGGGTAACCCTGACCTTCTGCGACGAACCATCGGACACGGCCCGCGAAATCTGCTTCCGGGCCCCGGACAAGGGCCGGGCCGGGCCGGGCGCACCCGAACCCCGAGCCGACGACTACCTGGCCGTGCCCTTGGCGGACCCGGCCGTGGCCGCCTCGCCCGGACTCGTCCCCGAGCGGGACGTGGAAGGCTGGGTCCTGGTCTGGCGGCACCAGGAGTCCATCCGTTTCCGCTCCAACCTGGTGGCCGTGGAGATCCCGCCCGGAGAGCGGTCCATGGCGCCGACCCTGCACCCGGGGGACATCGTCCTGGTGGACCGTGACGACCGGGAGCCCAACGCGGCGGGCCGGATCATGCTCGTCCGCGAACCGGGCAAGGACGGCGCCGCATGCATCCGGCGGGTCGGCACCCGGCCGCTGGACGGCGACGTGGAGCTGATCTACTACTCGGACGACAGCCGCGAATACCCGCCCGCCACCTTCCGACTCGGCCGGGACTTCGGCGGCGACATCACCGGGGCCATCGGCGGCAACGTGGTCTGGGCCTGGAGCGACATGACCCGGAAATAGTCATTTTTCGACACAAGGAGACCCGATGTTGGACCTTCGACACCCTTTCCTCGTCCGACGGCTTCTGCCGGTTCTGCTGTTCACCCTGGCCGCAACCCTGGTTCCCGGCCCCGTCCGGGCCTCGGATCCCGACGCCCGGTCCGTGGCCGCCCAACTCGGCAGCGCCGATGCGGGCCAACGAGCCGTGGGACTGTCCGCCCTGCGCCAGGTCGGCCAGGCGGCCCTGCCCGGTCTGCTCAAGGCCTTGAGTGACACGTCCGCCGAAGTCCGGCGCGGCGCGGTCCTCGGCCTGGCCCTGCAACCCTCGCCTGCCCTGGCCCTGGACGGCCTGCTCGAGGCCCTGGGCGACCCGGACCCTGCGGTGCGTTTCCTGGCCGCCAGAACCCTGGCCCGCCTGGGCGGACTGGCCGCGCCCGATGTGGCCCGGCTGCTGGCCAGCCCGAAAAACAATGTGCGCGTGGCCGCCGCCCTCGCCCTGAGCCGCATGGGGCCGGACGCGGTGCCGGCCCTGGCCGAGACGTTGCGACGCGACGACCCGCCGGTGCAGGCCAAGGCCGCCCTGATTCTCGAATCCATGGGGCAGAACGCCCGGCCCGCCGTCCCGGCCCTGATCCGGGCGCTCGAAACCGACGACATGCGCCTGGTCCACGTTCTGGCCGAAACACTGGACCTCATCGGCCCGGACCCGGCCCTGGTATTTCGACAAATGACCCTGCTCGGAAGCGCTGGGGCCAACCAGCCGTTTTCGCGCCTTGGCGCGGCGGCGGCCCCCACCCTGGTCCGGCTCCTGGCCCGGCCCGGCACGCCCATGGCGCAGATGGCCCTGTACACCCTGGCCCGCATGGGCCGCCAGGCCGAACCGGCCTTGCGCGCCGCCCTGGCCACCGGCACCGAGGGCCAACGCGCGGCCGCGGCCCTGCTCCTGACCGGCATCGACCCGGATCTGGCGCACTCCCTGCCCGAGGACCTGCGCCGGTCCCTGGGCGGCGCCCTTCACCTGAACTGACACGGAGGCACAATGCCCGAACTGATTTACTCACTCATCTGCTCGGATCTGCTCATCGACAAGGATTCGAGTTCGACCTCGTTCATCCGGACCATCGAACACGCCGTGGTCCCGGAGTTCCCGGCCACCCTGCCGCCCATCTTCTTCGCCAGCATGTGGGACCTGGACGGAGCGGAGAACGAACCGTTCACCATCTCCCTGAGCCTGATTCCGCCCCAGGGCGAGCCGATCACCCTGGGCATGCAGGAAGTCGCTCCCACCGGGACCATGCTGCACAAGCTGAACTTCCAACTGCCCGGCATCAGAGTGGAGGGCGAGGGGCGGCACATCTTGGCCGTGGCCCTGAAGACCGACGACGGATGGGACACCCGGGCGCGGCTCCCGCTTTACGTGTTCGGGAGTCAGAATAACTAGCTATCCAACATGGCACTACAAAAGGCCGCGTCATGCATACACAGACTATGCATGACGCGGCCTTTTGCGTTGTACAAAATACTACTGCATTTCATACGTCTGCATCATCAATACAACACCACCCACAGCGCACTATAAAATACTTTCTAAAGTAAAACCTTAAATTCTATTTAACTAATTTTTCAAAGTAAAATAGGACATTAGATGCAAAATTTGTCAGTTTTTACTGGACATTTTACTGTCCGAACCATACCGTGCATCGTTCTTTCTATAATTATCGATCAACAACTTCGCCGAACTCTCCCGGCGAAGGGGACAGGGGGGATAACCATGCGGCTTGCCGTCATCATCAGAAGCGAACAGAAAGTGGGGTTGCCCACGGCCGCTGAACTTCGCAGGGCGGGCTTCGTCATGTCCGAGGCCCTGGGGCCGCCGAACGGGCATGGCGACATGGACCGCGACGCGAACGGGCGGGATGGGGCGGACGCGGACGGGCCTGAACGAAGGGGACCGCCAGGCGGCCCTCTCCCGGAACGACAAAGCCCCTGACGCCGTTCGCGTCAGGGGCTTTACCTGCCGTTGCCCGCCGAAAAGCGGAACTAAAGGATGTCTTCGTAGCCTTTGACGGCCTCGTCCACCGGGGCGTCCTCGTGGACGATCCGATTGAGCACCTCCACCAGCCGGGTGGGGTTGTGATGCTGGAAGACGTTGCGGCCCACGGACAGGCCGGAACCGCCCGCATCCAGGGAGGTGCGGACCATGTCCAGGAAGTCGCGGGTGGAGTCCATCTTGGCTCCGCCGGCGATGACCACCGGCACGCCCGCGCACTCGACCACCCGGGCGAAGCTCTCGGCGCTGCCGGGATAGTTGACCTTGACCACGTCCGCCCCGAGTTCCGCGCCCACGCGGGCGCAGTGGGCCACGACGTTCGGGTCGTACTCGTCCGGGACCTTGGGGCCGCGCGCGTAGATCATGGCCAGCAGAGGCATGCCCCACTCCGAGGCCGAGGCGGCCACGCGCCCCAGGTCCATGAGCATCTGCCCCTCGGTCTCGTCGCCCAGATTGACGTGCACGCTGACCGCGTCCGCCCCCAGCCGGATGGCCTCCTCCACGGTGGTCACCAGTCGCTTGACGTTGGGAAACGGCGACAGGCAGGTGCCCCCCGACAGGTGCACAATACAGCCGAAATCACGGCCCTGCATGCGGTGCCCGAGCTTGACCTGGCCCTTGTGCACCAGTCCCGCGTTGGCCCCGCCGGCAACCAGGCTGGTGACCGTGTCGCGCATCTTCTCCAGGCCCGCGATGGGTCCCACGGTCACGCCGTGATCCATGGGCACGATGATGGTCCGCTTGGTATTGCGGTCGAAAATTCTCTCCAGACGAATGGCTTTGCCGATGTGCATTGTTTCACCTCGCTCCTGGCGGTTGCGGTCTATCCGTTACGTGGGTTCACATAATACAGACCAGGCCTGGAAGGAAAGCGGAATTCCCATCGCCGAAGATCGGATTAACGGTCGCTTTTTATGTGGAGTTGTTGACGAATGGTGGCCCAAAAACTATCGTTGGCACCGTGCCGGTTTCATGTGGGCCGACATGACCCACTCGATTGCCTGCCAAAGGGGACAGTGATGACCGACGAGAAAACCTACGAATCCGTCTTCGTGGCCAGACAGCCCATATTCGATACCCAGAATAACACCTGGGGCTACATGATGCTTTTCCGGGACAGCGCGGACGCCGACCACGCCGTGTTCACCGACAATTCCGAAGCGACCATGAGCCTGGTGGCCAACCTGCCTCTTTGCGACACCCCGAAAGGGGGCAAGACGCGGTTTCTGATCCACTTCACGCCCGAGGCCGTGATCAGGGGCATTCCCCACGCCATCCCCTGGGACAACACGGTCATCATCCTCGAAGAACTTGAAACGCCGGACGAGGCTCTGATAGTGGCCTTGAGCGACCTGCTGCTCGACGGCTATGAACTGGCCATCAACAACTTCGAGGGCCGGCCCGGCTGCGAGCGGCTGGCCGAATTGGCCGACACCCTGTTCATCGACGTGACCGGCAAGGACCAGGCCGAATTGGAAGCCATCGTCACCCGGGGCAAGAAATTCGGCGTGCCGCGCATGATCGCCAAGAGGGTGGAGAACGCCGAGGAACTGGACAAGGCCCGGAACGCGGGGTTCCAATTCTTCCACGGCTTCTTCTTCAAGCGGCCCGAGATCGAATCCGGGCGCAAGATCAGCTCGGCCAAGGCCACTCGGCTCAAGCTCTTCGAGATCATCGAAAAAGACGAACCCAACTTCGATGCCCTGGCCCCGGCCATCGAGGCGGACGTGGCCATCAGCTACCGCCTGCTCAACTTCCTCAACTCCGCCAACTTCAGCTTCGCCACCAAGGTGACATCCATCAAACAGGCCGTGGTCCTGACCGGGTGGAAGCCCATCCGCAACTGGCTCAGGCTGATCATCCTGACCGACCTGGCCCCGTCCGAAAAGACCCTGGAACTGGCCTACATCTCGGCCCACCGGGCCAAGCTTTTCGAGACCGCCGCCCTGGGCAGCGGCTACGAGGAAGACTCGGACACCCTGTTCATCGTCGGCCTCTTCTCCCTGCTGGACGCCATGCTCGATACGGACATGAAGGAAATCACCAACCACCTGCCCGTGGACGACGAGGTCAAGACCACCTTGTGCGGCAAGAAAACCCGCTACACTCCGTGGCTCGACCTGGCCAAGGCCATCGAGGCCTCGGACTGGGACGAGGTGGGCCAACGCGCCGCGGCCCTGAACCTGCTGCCCGGCACCGTGGCCGTCAGCTACCAGCACGCCTTCACCTGGGCCGACGCCTTCTTCTCCTCCAAGCCGGGCTCGGAATAGCCCCGGCCCCATGGCCCTCACCCGGCGCGCGTTCCTGACCCTCCTGGCCGGAACCGGCCTGTTCGCTCCGGGCACGGCCGCCGCATCGTCCGTCCCGGCTCCGCCCGGCGGCGTCTTCGCCTTGGCTGGCGTCGTGTACCCCGGCCGCGGTGCCCCCCTGCCCGGCCACGCCGTGCTCGTCCGCGACGGGCGCATCGAAGCCGTGGTCCCGGCACGCGCCGTGACCGACCGGCCCGTTATCGCCCCGGTGAACGCGGCCATCCTGCCGGGCGTGATCAACGCCCACTGCCACACCCTGCACAGCGCCCAAGCGCGGCGCGAACGCTGGCTGCTCGCGGGCGTGACCTCCATCGGCGATGCGGCCTCGCCCCTTGCGGCCCTGCCTGCGCTCCTGGATTCGCCTCCCGGCGCGACCGCCACGGCTTCTGCCTGCGGGCCCATGCTCTGCCCGCCCGGCGGCTATCCCCTGCCCGTACATAGCCCGGAGCACGCCCTGGCCGTCGGCTCACCGAGAGAAGGAGCCGAAGCGGTACGCCGCCTGGCCGACCTGGGCGTCACGCGTATCAAGATAGCCTTCGAGCCGGGCGTCCTGCCCCGGCCATGGCCCCTGTTCGACTCGGCCACGGCGGCGGCCGTCTGCGACACCGCCCGACGGCTCGGCCTGGGCGTGCGCTGCCATGTGGAGGATGTTTCCGGGCTCAAGCCAGCCCTGGACGCCGGGGTATCCACGGTGGAGCATGTGCCCCACCGTCTGCGCGAACACGGCACCGTCCGGCCCGTGCTCGGCCCGGACGGCCTGCCCGTGCCCCGCTACCGGGCCCTGCTTGAGCGCATGGCCCGCGACGGCATCATCATGACCCCGACCCTGGACGTGTTCACCCGAACCCCGTGGAACGGCCCGGCCCTGTTCGAGCCGGTGCGCCTTTTCCATGCCCTGGGCGGCAAGGTTGCCCTGGGCAACGACTTCCCCTACCGGCGCACGGATGCGGGCATGCCAGTGCGCGAGATGCGCCTGCTGGCCGAGGCCGGACTGGACCGGCTCGCCGTGCTTGAAGCGGCCACGGCCGGAGCGGCCGAGGCGTGCGGGTTCGCAAACCGGGGCCGCATCGCGCCAGGCATGGCCGCCGACCTGCTGGCGGTGCGAGGCGCGCCCTCGCCGGACGCACTGAAAGACCCCCTGCACATCGTCAAGGATGGAACCTTCATCCGCTGATCGTCGGGAATATCAGAGCCGCCGGGCGGACTCGGCCTTGAGTGGAGTCATGCCCGCCAGGGCCCGGTCGATGCTGTCCAGGGCCGCCTGTTTGCCCGAGGGCAGACGGACCTTGAGCGGCAGGTAGTTGGAGGCGTGGTTGGCCAGAAACAGGCCGCGCGTCAGTTCCACCCCGGCGAGCATCCCGCGCAATTCCCGAAGAATGCCGGGCGCGTCGGGCAGGACGAACTCGCCGCGCTCGAACCGTTCGTGCAGGGGAGTGCCGGGGACAAGCATGAGACTGAGCGCCCCCACCTGGTCCGGGTCCATGCGGGTCAGGGCGCGGGCCGTGGCCTCGGCATGCGCCATGGACCGCTCCACCCCGCCCAGGCCGTTGATGACCGTGACGTTGAGCTTGAACCCCGCCGCCTTGGCCCGGCGGCCTTGCTCGACCATGAACGCGGCGTCGCCGTTCTTGCCCATGGCCCGGAGGATCTCGTCGTCGCCGGACTCCAGCCCCATGTAGACGATGCCCAGCCCCAACGCGCGCAATTCGGCCAGTTCCGCGTCGCTCTTGCGCTTCAGGCTCTTGGCGTTGGCGTAGACGCCCACCCTCGTCACCCACGGCAGGTGCTCGCGGATGAGCGAGAGGATCTCCGTCAATCGGGGTTGGGGCAGGATCATGGCGTCCCCGTCGCACAAAAAAACCCGCCGCTGGTCCCGGCAATGCCGGGCGGCGTAGCGGATGTCCGCCAACACGGTCTCGCGCGGCTTGATGGCGAACCGCTTGGCCAGGTACGCGCCGCAAAAGGCGCATTTCCCATGGGAACAGCCCAGAGTAACCTGCAACAGGATGGAACCGGCCTCGCTCGGCGGCCGTATGATCATGCCTTGGTAATCCATGCCTTCTCCTTCGGACGGAAGCCACGATACGGCAACGGCCGGAAATGACAAGCCGCCCGGGCATCAAGAATTATAATGGCCCGACACGGGGATTCCCGTTGACCAACCGGACCGGGTTTCTTACTAGATATAGAAGAGTCAACCCATCTACGTCCAAACAGCATGCCCTTCGAAAAAAAACCCGCACGCCCGACTTCTTACGTCGCCCTTGACGAAACCTCCAAGGCCCTGATGGATTCCTCGGTGGAATCCGCCTTTGTCATGGACGTCAGCGGCTACGTGCTGGCCGCCAACGACGCCGCCGCCAAGCTGTTCGACCTCAAGCCCGGCCAGACCCTGCAACGCTCCAACATTTACGAACTCTTGCCCACTGCCGCAGCCGAATCACGCCGGGCCAAGATCGCGGAGTCCATCCGCACCGTGCGGTCCGTGCGCTTCGAGGAGGAGATCGACGGCCGCTCCCTGGTCCATTCCATCGTGCCCGTGGCCAACCCCTGGGGCGAGGTCAACCGGCTGGCCGTGCACACCCTGGACCTGACCAAGCTGCACCGTACCGACGAGGACCTGCGCCGCGAACAGCAGCGCCAGATATTCTTCATGGAGTCCCTGCCCGGCATCGTCTACCACCTCTACCCAGACCAGACCATCCGCTATGCCAACCGCTACTTCCGGCGATATTTCGGCAGTCCGCGCAACCGGAAATGCCGCGAGGCCCTGAACTGCTCGGGCACCAACTGCTCCATGTGCCCCCCCATGGAGGCCATGAACACCGACCGGGCCGTGGAATGGGACTGGACCGACAACCAGGGCAGGACCTTCCACCTCCAATGCAGCCCCATGACCGATTCCAACGGCGAACGCATGATCATGGTGCTCGGCATCGACATCACCGCCCGCCAGCGGGCCGAGGACGCCCTGAAAAAGGCCCGCGACAAATTGGAGGACCGGGTCCGGCAACGCACCATGGAGCTGGAAAAAGCCAACGTGGAGCTGACCAGCAAATCCCAGCGGCTCGTCGCCGCCAGGGAGAAGGCCGACGCGGCCACCCGGGCCAAGTCTTCGTTCCTGGCCAACATGAGCCATGAGATCCGCACGCCGCTCAACGCCATCCTGGGCATGTCCGAATTGGCCTTGTCCATTGAGGACAAGGACCGCAAGAACCGCTACCTGCGCCGGGTCATGGAGGCGGGCAACTCGCTCCTCTCCGTGATCAACGACATCCTCGACTTCTCCAAGATCGAGGCCTCCCGTCTAACCCTGGAATCCATAGATTTCGACCTGCGCCGGGCCCTGTACGGCGCTCTGGACCTGCACATGCTCACGGCCGAGGAAAAGGGCCTCGACCTGCGTAGCAGCGTAGCGGAGGACGTACCCGCCGCCCTGATGGGCGACCCCTCGCGGCTGCGCCAGATCCTCATCAATCTGGTGGGCAACGCCATTAAATTCACCGAGAGCGGCAGCGTGACCGTGTCCGTTAAATCCGCCGCTCCGGCCCATGATCTCAAGCCCGGCGACCCCATCTCCCTGGTCTTCGCCGTGGCCGACACCGGCGTGGGCATCCCGGAGCACAAGCAGCGGGACATCTTCCAGTCCTTTCTCCAGGCCGACGACTCCATCACCCGCAAATACGGCGGCACGGGCCTGGGCCTGGCCATCTGCCAGCTTCTGGTGGGCCTCATGGGCGGCGAACTGACCCTGCAAAGCGAAGAGGGACGAGGCAGCACCTTCACCTTCACCGCCGAACTCGCCGTGGGCGACCCCGCCGCTGCGGAACAGGAACGGAGGGAGGCCGAGACCCCGGTCCCGATCCTGCCCCCCCTGACCGTGCTGCTGGCCGACGACAACCCGCTCAACCGCGAACTGGCCACCATTCTGCTCAGTGAACAGGGCCACAGCGTCCTGGCCGTGAAAAACGGCATCGAAGCCCTCAACGCCCTGCGTGAAGCCCCCTTCGACCTGGTGCTCATGGACGTCCAGATGCCCATCATGGACGGCGTCTCGGCCACCCGGGCCATCCGCGACCCCAATTCCGGGGCGCTCGACCCGAACATTCCCATCATCGCCCTGACCGCCCACGCCCTCAAGGGCGACCGGGAACGGTTCCTGACGGCGGGCATGAACGGTTACATCGCCAAGCCCATCAAAATGCGCGACTTTTATAACGCCATCGCCCGGGCCATGAACGGCCGCCCCCTGTCCCCGGAGCCGAAGCCGGAGCGGGAACAACCGTTCCCGGCCGCGCAGGGCAAGCCCTTCGACCGTGAAAGCGCTCTGGACATGCTCGGCGGCAAGACCGATCTCCTCGCCCGCATGGACGAAATATTCCTGCGCGACGTGCCCGGCGAACTCAAGGAACTGGCCGACCACTTCGCCCGGCGCGACTGGAACAACGCCAAACGCATGGCCCATTCCATCAAGAGCTCGGCCCGCACCGTGGGCGCACATCGGCTCGGGGCCATCGCCGAACAGATGGAATACCTCTGCCGCCAACAGGACGCCGCCTCCGCCGAAAAGGAATTGAAAATCCTTGAAGCCGACGTCCAGTCCGCGCTAGACTACGTATCCGGCATCCACGCCCAACCAACGGATTCCCTCCCCGAAACGTAAAGGAGCACCGTGATGAAAACCATTCTCGTCGTCGACGACGCCCCCATGACCAGGGAACTGCTCAAATCGGTTCTGGAGGCCGAGGGCTTCAACGTAATCGAAGCCGTGGACGGCGAAGAAGCCATCCACATCTGCCGAGACACGCCCATCGACCTGTCCATCATCGACATCTTCCTGCCCAAGAAGGGCGGGCTCCAAGTCATGGGCGAACTGATCAAGGCGGACAGCGCCCACAAGTTTATCGCTATCTCCGGCGGCGAGGCCTTCAATCCCGAAGCCATCGTGGAACTCGCCAAGGTCTACGACGTGGTCGATACCTTCACCAAACCCATCGACACCCGCAGGCTCATCGAAGTCGTCCGCACCGCCCTGGCCGATTAGATCCGCCGCGCCGCAAGCGCCAAACGCCGCCCGACCGCAATGCGGCCGGGCGGCGTTTGGCGCTTGCCTCCGGCGACCAGGGGGAAATGTCTATACCGATTTCCCCCTGGACTCCCTTCCAAAGTTTCTCTTACCCCTTCGTGGATGGCGGGCGCCCAAAATCCGTTTCGCCTTCCGGCGTCCCGGGTGGCGCAGCGCCCCGCATGGCGCGATTTCGAGTGCGCCCATATCCGAACAGCGTCTCTCCCCGCACGGAACAGGCTCGGGAGAGCCCGCAATCCGAAGCCGCCTCCCCCTAGATCAGATCCACCGTGACGCCTTCGGCCACGTAAAAGAGAAGCGTGTACTTGCGTTGCAGGAGTTCGACGACGTCTTCGATGGATTTATCCCCGAGGTCGGCGACGGAGACGTAGGCATTCCGGGAACCGTTGCGGGCGGGATCCACCGCGGTGAAGACGCTGGTGAAGACGATGCCCATGGACCGCAGTTCACAGAGCAGATCGGCCAGCACGCCTTCGGGCCCGTCCATGCGGATGCCGAACTGCGCACCGCCGCGCGCGGAACCCGCCGAAGCGCAGAGGAAGCGAAGCACATCGAGCTGGGTGATGATCCCGATAAGCCGACCGCCATCCACCACCGGCAGGCCGCCGACCTTGTGCTTGACGAGGATGTCGGCCACCTCGGTCATGGCCGCGTCCGAGGGCACGGACACGGGATCCAGGGTCATGATGTCACCCGCGGTGAGGGTGTACAGGCCGCCGCCGCTTTCGACCACGGCGTCGCCGGGGATGAACTTGGACGGCATGGCGTCGCGGATGTCCCGGTCGGAAACGATGCCGACCAGGCCGCCCGCGCTGTCGATGACCGGGAATTGACGAATGTTCTTCTCCCGCAAAATCTCGGCCGCATCCAGCACCGAGGAATTCACTCCCAGGGCCATGACGTTGACCGTCATCCAATCTCTGACCAGCATCGGCTTCCTCCTGTACAGTGGTTTCCGGGATGGAAACGGTAATAATACCTACTCTGCGAGTCCGCAAATTGCAACGGGTTACAGCCGCGCTGCCTCTTTCTCCACAGCCCGGATCAAAGCCTCGAAACGGGGCAACAGCTCGGCGACGCCCGTTTTGACCGCGTCCATCTCGCCGCAGTAGCACTTTTTTTCCAGCTGGCGGGAGGCGTTGACCACATCCATGGCCAGAACGTGGCTGGAAATGTTGGTGATGGAGTGCAGGGCCGCGGCCGTGGCTTTGGCGTCCATGGCCTTAAGCCCGCAGTCCAGCTCCCGGAACTTGACCGCGGCTTCGAGGAGGAAGAGGCCGAGGATGTCCTTGTACAGGTCCATGTTGCCTTCGAATCGCTTGCTCAGGCTTTCCACGTCCAGGGTGATCTCGCAGGAAGCCTCTGGTTCGGGCGGGGCCGGGCGGCAGGTCGCCTCCTTGCGGGGCTCATGGTCGGCGGTGCAGCGGACGATGGCCTCGGACAATTTGTGCATGTCCACGGGCTTGCTGACGTAGTCGTCCATGCCCTCCTCGATCAGGCGTTCGCGGTCGCCTTTCATGGCGTAGGCGGTCAGGGCGATGATCGGGATCTTGCGGTCGTACCGGCGGCCGTCCGACTCGCGGATGGCACGGGTGGCTTCGATCCCGCTCATCTCGGGCATCTGGACGTCCATGAGGATCACGTCGATGGTCCGGCCCTTGTCGCACAGGATGTCCAGGACCTGGACCCCGTTCTCGGCGGTGACCACGGTATGGCCGAACATGGTCAGGAAGTGTTGCAGATACTTCCGGTTCATGGCGTTGTCGTCGGCCAGGAGGATGTTCAGGTGCAGGGTGCGCGGCGTGCGCGGCCTGGCGGGCGCAATCTCGGGTTCGGGCTCCTCGACCAGGCCGAACCAGGCGGTGAAGAAAAAGGTGCTGCCCAGGCCTACGGCGGATTCCACGCCTATCTCGCCGCCCATCATGTTGACCAGTTGGCGGGAGATGGCCAGCCCCAGGCCCGTTCCCCGATGTCTCTTACGCAGAGAACTGTCCGCCTGGGTGAAGCTGTCGAAGACCGCGTCGAGCTTGTCCTCGGGGATACCCACGCCGGTGTCGCGGACCTTGAACTCCAGGCAGACGCGCCCGGACTCCCGAGCGGAGACCGAGACGATCAGCTCCACCAGCCCGCGCGGGGTGAACTTGAGGGCGTTGCCGATGAGATTCCAAAGGACCTGGCCCAACTTGTCGGGATCACCGTTGAGCCGGGCGGGCACGTCGTCGGCCACGGTGTGGCGGAAAACCAGGCCGTTGAGTTCGGCCTGGGGCCCGAAGGAACGCACGCTGGTCTCCAGGGCCGAACGGAAGGTGAAGTCCTCGGGCTTGAGCTCCATCTTGCCCGCCTCGATCTTGGAGATGTCCAGGATGTCGTTGACGATGTTCAGCAGGGAGTTGCTCGCGTCGCGGATCATGTCCATGTGCTCGCGCTGGACTTCGGTCAATCCGGTGGTGACCATCATCTCGGCCATGCCGAGGATGCCGCTGATGGGCGTGCGGATCTCATGGCTCATGTTGGCCAGAAACATGGACTTGGCCAGGTTCGCCTCAAGCGCGACGGAGGAGGCCTCCTCGGCCGAGCGGTTGGCCTCCACGAGCTTGCGGCTCATCTCGCCGTAGTGGATGGCCGAACCGAAAAGATTGGCGGCCAGCATCATGGACTCGATCTCCACGGGCAGCCAGTCCCGCTCGCAGCGGTGTTCGGACAAGCCCAGGAATCCCCACCAGGCGTTCCCGGCGAAAACCGGCACGATCATGACCGAGCGGGCTCCGGTAGCCGCAAAGAGCGCGCCTTCCTCCTTGCGGAAATGCCGGACGTGGCCGGTGACCACCTTGCGCTTGAGCATGGCCCCGCGCCAGGTATCGTAGTGAGGCGAGAGCCTAAGGCCGAAATTCTCCGGCAGGGGGTCCAGGGGCGTGATCCCGTCCGCTCTCCACTCGTTGTGCAGAACCAGGGTCTCCGCGCCGGACGCGTCGGTGACCTTCTTAAAAAGATAGATGCGGGTCACGTCCGTGACCTTGCCGAGCTTGGTCAGGGCCTCGCTCACCCCCTCGTCCCAGTCCACCTTGCGCAGGAACCGGCTGGCGAAACTGGCCAGGACCTGGAGAATGGCATCCCGCCGGAAGAGCAATTCCTCAAATTCCTTTTGCAGGGAGACGTCCCGGGCCATGCCCCAGGCGCGGACGATATCTCCGCCCGGGCCCAGTTCCACTTCGCGGTTGACGTGCAGATGGCGAACCTGGCCGTCTCCGTCCACCACGCGATACTCGAAGTCCAGGGGCCACCCCTGGTCGAAGGTGGCCTCGTTGGCCCGGTCGAAAACCTCCAGATCGTCGGGATGGACGTATGGGCGCAGGCCGGACAGCTTGGGTCCCGGATCGGCTTCCCGGGCGAACATACGGCGCAATCCCCCGGACCAGCGAATGCGCCCCTCCCGGTCCATGGCCCAACTACCGAAGGCGTCGGTGCGCTCCATCCAGTTGAGTATGGAGCGCTCCCCCGCCAACCGCTCCTCCAGGTCGAGTCGGCTCTCCAGGTGGCGGAGGGCGTGAACCAGACAAGACCGTGTCTCGGGCCCCCAGATGAAACAGTCGAAGGCTCCCCGGTCCAAGGCTTCGGCCTCGAAACCAGGCTCGGCAAACAGGACCATGGACTGCCGCCCGTACTCGTCCCGCACGCGGGTCACCCCCCGAGCCCAGGAATCGTCACCCGGGCCGGGCACGAAAAGAACCAGGTCGGCGGCGTCCTTTTCCAACCGGCGCACGCCCCGAGAGACGGAGGCCAGACGGACCACGGCCTGCTCATGGCCTTCCGGGAGCAGGTCCAGCTTCTCCACCGCCACTTCCTTGCCCGCCAAAATCAGTATCCTCACGCAACGCCTCCGTTGGCCACCCCGAAACATGAACAGTTCCCGCCGCCTACCCATTGCCCTTACGCCACAAACGAGCCCCGGGACAAGCCCATACCGCGCTTCCCATCGGTACAACGCCCCCACGGACCGAAGGCACGGGCCGCAAGGCTGAGTGCAACCATTTGAAAAGACAGTCCTTCCAATTCCCAACCCCCTTGCTTTCTGCCCGAACGGGGTTTACACACAGTACAGGCCATCCCTGACCGGGAACATTCCCGAACGCAAACCGAAGGTGCAACCATGAACTTTCTGCCCGACAACTCCATCCTG